>CASBQE010000401.1 GCA_949127665.1 Synechococcales cyanobacterium PMM_0083 | reverse complement strand
TGCGCTAAAAGCAGTGGAATATCATCAACTCGTTCGGTCGTAATGGTTACAGGCTTCTTCATTGATAGACTCTAGCCCAATCTGACCACCTCGCTCAAAAATCGGCGAACCGTGAGTTATTTAGTTCAGTTGCTCAATTAACTCCAGGTGCATTGCTTTCTCAAGATGCGTTCTCCATAATGGAACACTTGCAGTTGTCCGGTTCCTCCCCCGGTAGTGGTGACCCGGTACTCATAGTCGTTGTTGTAAAAGACATAATCGTCTCCTTCTTGAGAACCGTTTTTTAGGAAAAGTCCGCGCGTTTGGTAAGAGAAGGTGTTGCTAGCGGCAGTCCCAACAAAGCGAATCGTGATTGTGAATCCACCGCACTGCAAGGTCGCAATTCGACCATTGATCTGTTGTGCCAAAATCATAGGAGCTGGATGTGGTGGTGTTGCAAAGGCAGAAGTTACGATCGCTCCCGCTTCTACACACAACAAACCAGTCACTGCCATTAACTGCATCAATCGCTTTTTCGTGTTATCCATAATCTGTTCTCCGTTGTTTTGAGCTACTTAAGGTTCACTTGGCAATATCTAGCTTAGATACATGGCTGAGCCTTGGCAAGCCATGATTATGTGGATTTGATTGTTAATAAATCACGTTGTACTGTGAATTAGGGCTGGGTAAAATATTCTCAATTAGGAATTTCCTACCACCCAATTTAGAAGTTTTGACTGGTTTTGTCCCTAGCGCAGAATTGAGTTCTATACCTATCAAAATGTTGGGTTTATAGAGCCTATCAATCTACAAATTGACGACACCTTGTTTTATGGCTGTAATGACAGCCTGAGTGCGATCGCTGGCTTCTAATTTATTCAAAATATGGCTGATATGAAACCTAACCGTACTTTCAGCAATACTCAAATTTGTGCTGATCTGCTTGTTGTTCTTGCCTTCTGCCATCAGTCGAAGCACCTCTAATTCACGATTAGTTAATGCGGGTATATCCATTCGCGTTTGAAGATTGAAATCTTCCGCTTAGCAATTTGCTTAAACTTTAGCGGATTGACACGAAACTATGACTCAATCAACGGTGAGTCTTTTACCTATCAAACTGTTGGGTTGCAAATGTGGGATTACAAGTGAACAATGCCACGATTGATGGCAGCGATCACGGCTTGCGTGCGATCGCTCACCCCTAACTTACTCAAAATATTATTGATATGAAATCTCACAGTACTCTCGGCAATGATCAGATCTGTACTAATCTGTGAATTGTTTTGACCTTCTGCCATCAAGCGCAGTACCTCTAATTCGCGATCGCTCAACTCTGGTGAGTTCATCCGCTCTGCCAATTTTGCACCCACCAGCGGCGGAATGTAGGGCTGATTGCGATGCACAGTCCGAATTGCATTGAGTAGTTCGTCAAGCTGCGCTCCTTTTAGCAGATAGCCTTTTGCCCCGGCTCGTAATGCCCGATGGATGTCTTCATCGCCGTCATAGGTGGTCAGGACGATAATCCGTGCCTGGGCAAACTCTGCCCGAATTGCCGCTATCGCCTCCACCCCATTCATTTCGGGCATTCTCAAGTCCATCAAGGTAACATCGGGTTGATGCTGACGAAACAGGGCGATTGCTTCTTTACCATTATTCGCCTGTCCGATTACAGTAATGTCTGGTTCACATTCCACCAGCATCGCCAATCCCTGTCTCAACACCGGATGGTCATCTGCCAGTAACACCCGAATTTGACTAGATGGACTCATTTGCTGGCTCCTGCTGAACAACTACGAGCATTTCCGTTCCCTGCCCGATTGCACTTTGCAGCGTCAGTTGTGCGCCGATCCGGTTAGCTCGTTCTCTCATCCCCAATACACCAAAACCACTGCCATCATTAGACGCGCGACCAACAGAAATTCGGTTAGGCTCAAACCCTATGCCGTTATCTCTGACGCATAGAACGCACTGGGTTGGCTCGTATCCCAAATCAAGCCGAATTTCAGTTGCCTGAGCGTATTTAAAAGCATTCATCAGTGCTTCTTGCCCAATCCGAAACAGGTGATGTTCAATCTCTGGCGGCACTGAATATGGCTCACCTGTGCAGTTGCAGATCAAATGCACCTCATTATGAGCAAACATCTGCGATGCCAGCAGACAAAGCGCATTGTAAAGATTACTCCCCTCTAAGTAGTGAGGACGTAATGCCGCAACCGATCGCCGCGCTTCGGCAAGTCCCGATTGCGCCAAGTCATAGCTGGTTTGAATGCATTTCTGAGTCGTGGCAACATCGCTCTCTAGCTTACGGGCGGCAACATCCAGGTGAACCACAATGCTGGTAAACGCTTGGGCTAAGGTATCGTGAATTTCCCGCGCCATGCGGTTACGTTCCTCCAAAACCGATGCTGCCTCTGCTCGTTTGCGATCGGTCAAATCCAGGATAAAGCCAATCGCAATTTCCTGTGTCTGATCAAAAACGGCATGAGCGATTAAAACCGGAACTCGACTACCATCTTTGCGGTAGTATTCTTTTTCAAACGGTGAAAATGTTCCGGTGATTCGCAATTCTTCTGTCGCTTGGCGATCGATTTCAAGATATTCTGGCGGTGTCATTTTTAACCAGTTAATGCGACCAGCATGAAGATCATCCCGTGTGTAACTCACGATTTTCAAGAAAGCATCATTGGCTGCAAAAAACTCGCCATCCAGATGAGACTCAGCCACCCCAATCAGGTTCGCCTCGCTCAAACGCCTAAATTTCGCTTCACTTTGTTGCAACGCCGCTTCTGCCTGTTTGCGCTGGGTCAAATCCAGCGCAAACCCAATTGTTTTCTGTTGCTGCTGATCAAAAACAGCACAGCCAAATAGCACTGAAACACAGCTACCATCCTTGCGATAATACTCTTTTTCAAACGGGACACATACACCCGTTACTCTCTGTTCTTCCAATGCTTGTTGATCAACCTGAATGTACTGCGCTGGAGTCATCTCAACCCAATTCATTGAACCTGCCTGAAGATCATCAGGCGCGTAGCCCACCATCTTTAAGAACGCATCATTTGATTCAAAAATTGTGCCGTTGAAGTCAGCAACATACACACCAATCACATTCGATTCAACAAATCGCCTAAACTTAGCTTCACTATGTCGTAGTACCGCTTCTGCCTGCCGCTGGTTTTCAGAAACAGCAGTCTGCTGCTTCTGGGTAATTCGCTGTGTGATCAGAGCACCTGTAGTTATTCCTAGAATGAATATTGCTAGACAGAGTAAGAGTGTGATGTGATAGTTGGTTTGAACCCACTCCATAACATTGATTTTAAGAAACATTGCCGTAACCAGCCAATCTAGCTCTCGACGATCGCTGCCTTTCTATCTTCCCACACCCTGCTTTGATCTAAGGTGCCAATCCACACTCTGTCATTTCAAGCGATCGCTCCCTAGCTGCCATCAGGGGTAGTCCTATTTCATAAAGGATAGAGAATAATGACCTATTTCTGGATGCTTTACAGCTACTGACACTCAGTTATTAGCTGTTCTTCTCTGTCCTTTACATAAGGGCACTACCCAATGTTTCAATTCTCTGGAAATCGATGAGTTGCTTAAAGCACTATCCTGCATTCTTTTCCGTATCTTACATTAATCTTCAGCTCAGCCTATTGCTCCCGCAGCCGTTTATCCAGCAGCGTATACCGTTGACTATCCTTAACCTGCCGGACTGCTAGGGCGATCGCCTTTTGCGGACCGACTACAATCGCTAACTTTTTGGCACGGGTTAACCCGGTATAAATCAGATTACGCGACAACATCAGGTAGTGTTGCATA
Organism: Synechococcales cyanobacterium PMM_0083; assembly: GCA_949127665.1. GTDB lineage: Bacteria > Cyanobacteriota > Cyanobacteriia > Leptolyngbyales > Leptolyngbyaceae > ULC077BIN1. Next base: position 2,070 of record CASBQE010000401.1, on the reverse strand, counting down.
TAGATGGGCAGAATGACCACCGGATACTCGCTGCCCTGGCTCTTGTGGATTGTCACTGCCCACGCCAGCGTGATTTCGTTCAGGTCGGCGTAGTCGTAGCTGACGGATCGCTCTCCAAACTGCACCACTACCTCTTGTTCTTCCACGTCAACTGCTGCAATCATGCCTAGGTCGCCATTGAACACTTCCCGGTTGTAGTCATTGACCTTTTGCATGACGCGATCGCCCACCCGCAGCGTCATTCCAGCCCGCACAATCTCAGATTTGTTAGAGCTGGGTGGATTGATCAGTTGTTGCACAACCATGTTGAGATTACGAGTGCCCACCTCTCCCCGTGTCATCGGACAAAGCACCTGCACATCGCTGGCTGGATCAAAGCCCTGCTGGGGAATCAAGTCGCCCATCAACTCTCGAATAGCTTGGACTCCGTGTTCTGGCTCTGAGGCACCCAGCCACAGACAATCGGACTGAGGCGCATTCGAGACTGGCTCTAACTGTGGGTATTGTCCCTCATTAATCCGGTGGGCATTGCGAATAATGTGGCTAGCCTGCGCCTGTCGAAACACCTGAGTCAACCGCACTACCGGAACTTGTTCAGAGGTGATCAAATCCTGCAACACCGATCCCGGTCCCACATTAGGCAATTGATCCGTATCTCCCACCAGCAACAGTTGGGCATCGGAGGAAACTGCTTTCATCAGCGAGTTTGCCAGAAATAGATCGAGCATTGAGGCTTCATCCACGACGATCGCCTCAGCCGGGATGGGATTGTCTACATCTCGCTTAAACTTCATCGTCTTCGGGTCAAACTCCAGCAGACGATGCACCGTTTTTGCCTCTTGCCCCGTCATCTCGCTCAACCGTTGGGCTGCCCGTCCAGTAGGCGATGCAAGCGCAATCGACTTCCCCATTGCTTTCCAGAGTGCCACGATTGTCCGGGTGGTAAAGGTCTTGCCACAACCGGGTCCTCCTGTGAGAATTAGCACTCGTTGGCTCGCTGCCATCTCGACCGCATAGCGCTGTTGCTCCGAAAGCGGCATTCCCGTTTTTTCAATAAACCGCTCAATCCACTGTTGGACACGGATTGCATCGACCTGAAGCGGCTGTCTCAAAACCTGTTGCAATCGCTCGGCTAGCTTGCATTCGGCTGCAAAAAAGGGGGGCGCGTAGTAGCCAAATTGTTCCAATCCAGCGATCGGCGTTTCGGTTTTGACTAGCTCCCGCTCTTGCACCATCAAGTGAATCAAAAACTCTACAGCGTCAGGATTGGGATGGTGATCCTCAATGTCCAATCGCTTCACCACTTGCCCAATTAACTCATCGTGGGGTAAGAAGCAGTGCCCATCTTCGGAGGCTCCCCCCAGCACATGCAGAATGCCAGCGCGGTAGCGAAACTGAGAACTGGGAGCAATGCCAAGATTCCGAGCGATCGCATCGACAGTGACAAACCCAATGCCGTAGACATCAGTTGCCAGTTGATAGGGATTGTGAGTGACAGTGGCGATCGACTCATCCCCATACTGCTTGTAGATCTTGACCGCGTAGGTCGTGGAAACCCCGTGACTTTGCAAAAACAGCATCACGTCTTTGATTGCCTTTTGCGTCCCCCAGGCTGTTTGAATCAGCTTTACCCGCTTGTGGGCGATACCGGGAACTTCTACCAGGCGCTCAATCTGGTTCTCAATGATGTCCAGCGTTTCCAGCCCAAAGTGAGCAACGATGCGCTTAGCCGTGACGTATCCTACGCCTTTGATCAAGCCGCTGCCCAGGTACTTCTCAATCCCCGTGATGGTGGCGGGTTTGGTTTCCCGATACTGCGTCACCTGAAACTGGGCACCGAATTTGGGATGGTCTTTCCAGATGCCTTGCAGTTGCAGAGTTTGTCCTGCCTGGATAGTGGCAAAGCTGCCTGTAATGGTAATGAGTTCGCTGGTACGAGGTGCTTTCAGACGAGCGACGGTGTAGCCCGATTCTTCGGAGTGGTAGGTGAGCCGTTCGACCACGCCTTGCAGAGACTCCACGGGAGGAGCCTGATGGTTGCCTGATTGTTGGCGTTGCTCATTCAACTCG
>CASBQE010000400.1 GCA_949127665.1 Synechococcales cyanobacterium PMM_0083 | reverse complement strand
TTACTTTAGGATGACACTCGCAAGAGGCGTGCTTCGATGCCTGCCCAGGTGCGGGGAGAAACCCTGACAGCCGCTTGTTTACAGCGCACGAGCAGCCAGTTGGCGTAGAGATAGCGATCAAGTTTTCGCAGTTCTTCAGTGGAAAGGCTGATCCAGGTGGGGTCAAGCTTGAGAGTGCTAAACCAAGTGTGAAATACTTGCGTGTGAAATTCTTGCAGCACGATCGCCGGTTGGCGGATATCGGGCGATCGCAAGTTCAACACCTTTAACTGCCTCACTAATTCCTGCAACGTCGTTTCTTGAAATGCCTCTAGCTTAGCGAGTTCATCGGTAAAGGTTTTGGTGAGTGTTTTGGCGAATGCCTGCCCCATTAAGCGAGTTGGCAGCGATCGCGTGAGAGCGATCGCCAATGCACGGGTAGGAATTGCCGACCGGGCAGGCGTATTGTCTTCGGGGTATGACGACTCTAAGGTACGAATATTTGCCAAAGTGCGCGCCAGTTCCAGGGTACTTGCCAAGTTGGGATCAAGCACCCGCGCTAGATTCAAAGCGCGATGGTTGACCAGCGCCATAAACAAGGCAGTGGTGCGCTTAGCGGCGGGAGACAGGTTGCCCTTCGCGTCCCCCGTTACATCTCCAGTCCATTGCAGCAAAGCCTTGAGCTTAGGCGTGTTGATGAACGTATTTGCCTGTGCCTCCATTGCCAGCAGCAACGCATCCGCGCCACCCCGCATCACTCCCGCCACGAGCAAAAACACTTCTTGCCAGCGTTCATGGGTCAGGTGTTCCTCGACCAACGTTTGAGTGAGTTGGTGATCGTCAATGTGTTGCGCTGCCAAATATTCCTGCAAAGTCAGGTGAGAAAAAGAGTAAACTTCTTGCGCCCGTTCCACGAGGATTCCCTGCTGAATCGCGATCGCTTCTAGGACTGATTCTCCATCCAAATGCTTGGGCGCATTCAGGTTTTCTGCCAGAAAAGTACGGATTTGATCCACCACTTCGCGCCGAGTAAAAAACAAACGATTCGCCTCAAAATGCGTGTGGGCAATCTCTGCCAGCATGATCTCTTCCAGCGCAATACTGAGATCTTGATAAATTGGATCGCGCTGAATTCGTCGTTCCGATGCCCACTTTTTCAGCAGCACATCCAACGCTTCGCCGTACAGCACTGCTCGATTTTTGGGGAACGTCTGGGAATCTTCAAACACCAAACACAGTAAGGTCAGCAATAATGGCGTGTGCGCGAGTTCCTTGGTGGCAACATATTCTGGCTGCTGCAACAGGTTCCAGCAGCGCTGCGCCGTATTCAGCTTCAGATCTTCTTCCGACTGAAACCAGCGGTGAATAAACTGCTTCACCTGTTCGTGGTCAAAGTCTGCCATTGCCACATCGCTAAACCGATAAAAGTTGTTGCGGTAGGCGGCAAGGCGACAGGATGCCACAAACCGATTTTTGTCGTACTGATCAACAAAATTTTGAATCTGCTGAATGGCGTTGGTCATCTGCTTAGTGGGCACTTCATCCAGCCCATCTAGCAAAATCAGTAGGCTGCCCGCCTCTAGTAATTTGGTGGTGACGATCTCCGGCGACGGAATGCCGCAAATGCGAAACTCTTGGGCGATCGCCTGCTCGATCGCGATCTCATTCGAGGCGAAGTTTTTCAACTCAATCAGCACCGGAATGCACTCATGCACATAGCCATTTTTGAGGCTATTCCCTTTCAGCGCTTCCAAACCCATTTTTCGCAAAAAGGTCGATTTGCCTGCACCGGGACCGCCCAGCACCATCAAATATTGTTTGTCGTTGGCAACCCGCAGCCCGTCCATTTTTTTGGCTTTCTTTTGAAAGCGGCGATCGGGCTGTTCGCGAAATGCCTTTTCTAGATCTTCAATCGAGTTAAATCGGCTAATGCTCTCTCGATCCAAAAATTGCACCGCTGTGTAGACCGACTCCAAAGGCACTGGCTCCCGCATTCCCAATACTTTCATCATGCCGTGACGTTTGGCATAGTTCCAGGCATATTGTTCCGACGCTTTTTGAATAATCTGCGTGGCATCGTCGCTTTGCGCCTGCACCCAACTGGCAAACCGAGTGCCGCCTTCACACAACACACGGGTGCAAATGGAGCCAATCGTTAAGGCTGCCGCCGAGATAAACATCTGCTCAAATGGCATAGGAAGATCACCCGTCGCAAATTATTTGTTCGCTGTAAAACTACTGTAGTCCACAGCCCCGATTGTCCCCACCCGATTTTGGGTGAGGCGATCGCGCTAAGCCTGCGAACTGACAAGTCAGCACAAGCGATCGCGGTGCGCGGGAAAAATCCGTGTATTTGAGTGCAGTCGGTCAAAAGGCTGAGGTGAGGAAAACACCAGTTCACAACTTTGTCATTTACGTAGTGAAAATCATATTAAATCGGCATAGTATTCAGTAAGCTAACGCAATTTTCCTCAGCAGCGATGGCATATGGAAAAATTCTCGTTAATGTCTAGGTCGGAACATTATCAAGAGCAAATTCTATGTAATAAGTTGTTAGGTGCCATCAATTCAAACCAGAAAAGGGAAACCGATGTGAATGTAGTTCCAATCTATGCCGGCTTTTTAGGAATAATCTTCTTCATCCTAAGCATTCGTATAATACGGCTGAGGCGCTCCTTGAAAATTGGAATCGGTGATAGCGGCGATCCAATGATGCTTCGCGCAATGCGTGTCCATTCAAACTTTGCTGAGTATGTACCTCTTTGCCTTATCCTACTCGGGTTCGCTGAACTTCAAGGCACTCTCCCAATAATCATGCACATTCTGGGTTCGGGACTGTTACTTGGCAGGCTTCTGCATGCATACGGTATGAGCCAGACGAAGGAAAATTTTCGCTTTCGAGTTTCTGGCATGGCATTAACATTTACCTGTCTACTTTCAACCTGCACCACGCTGATATTCAATTTTCTGCGAAGTAGTTGAACCTAGCAATTGTGTTGCAAGGGACGAACAAAATCTGATCTGTGTATGGTGAAAGGGACTTACCGCCGTTGAACGCAAGTTAGATTGCCAATTCTCCTGTCAAGCGCAGCGAAAACTTGTCGATGTAGGGGCGATCGCAATTTACTCCTCTTTGCGATAGTCGCCAGATTTGCCGCCTGTTTTGCTGAGCAGGTGAATGTCTTCAATGCAAATTGATTTTTCTATTCCTTTTGCCATGTCGTAAAGGGTAAGGGCGGCGATCGCAACGGCAGTGAGGGCTTCCATTTCAACCCCTGTTTCGGCTTTGATTTTGACGATCGCTTGAATGTGGTAGCCGGGTAAAGCGGCATCGGGCGTAATCTGCACATCTACTTTGTGAATCGGCAATGGATGACAGAGGGGAATCAGGTTGGCAGTTTGTTTGGCTGCCATAATCCCTGCTAGTCGTGCCGTTCCAAGCACATCGCCTTTGGGAGTGTTGCCAGCCGCGATCGCGGCGAGGGTTTCGGGTAGCATTCTCACTCGCCCAACCGCAACGGCTTCTCGGACGGTTTGCGCTTTGCCAGAAACATCCACCATCTGCGCCTGCCCCTGTTCATCTAGGTGAGTCAGCGCCGGGATGGAATCGTCAGCATGGGAAAATTTTTGCGTCATGTGAATTGGGTATGCTATTATGACAAAGCTAATAAGGGTGTGTAGCTCAGTGGACTAGAGCACGTGGCTACGAACCACGGTGTCGGGGGTTCGAATCCCTCCTCGCCCGTTTTAATAATATGGTTATAGGGACGCATTTTGATGCGTCCTTCTTTTTATTCAGTGTTCTGTTCGATGCTTTATTCGGTTCATCCACCTAGCCCGTTTATGTGTCGGTATGCCAATCAACTGTTGCCGGGTTGGTCTTGCCCGATCGCGTCTGTGTTGATTGTGCTACAGCGGGCAGATTGTGGGTTGATGGAGCGATCGTCGATCACAGAAACGCAAAAGCATTTATTGCGCGATCGCTTTTTGCAGATAGGCGGTGCGATTGTCACAGAGCTACAGGATCGCGGATACCATGCCGATTTGTTTGATCCTAAAACGGGTCTACCCATGCTGTCTCAAGCGGGGCGATCGATGGATGATGTGGCGGTCGTTAGAGCGTGTTTAGGCTATGGCACGATGGAAATTGATGGCTGCGACATTTTGCTGCATCCAGAGTGGGGAGATGCGGTTTATCCGGCTGTTTTGGTGTCGTCAGCGGTGCCGACCGTGTTAGAACAGGTTGCCAGTCGAGTAATGGGTGGCGGCGGTTGTATAGACAACGGCACATCGCGTTTCAGGCGATCAGAATACCACCATTCATTCATCGGCTGCGGCAATTTGACCCAGTAACAGGTCAAAATTATTGGCTGTGATGAGTCCGATAGGGTGCTGCGACCTTGCCCTAACATTTCGACGTTATAAGTGGGACGGGCGCGGCTTGCCATATCCAAAATTAATCGCCGCCCAATTCGTCGCCAACTGGGTTCTTTGCTGTGCCACTGCAACCGACAGCAGGGCCAAGGCAATTGTTCGCGATCGAACAGACGGCAGCAAGCGCCAATCACCCGATAGCTAAAATGACAGCCAGGGCTAGTGATGATTTGTCCGGGTTGCAAAGGATGAAGCATGGCAGTGATTTTGCCACAGTTTGATGCGTTTGGCAGCAGCGATCGTCGAAAAATCTCATTAATCGTGCTACCGACCGTCACTCAAGATTTAGGTCTTCTCCATCTAGAACTGCAAATTCAGTCAATTCCGGGTCAGTTAAAAAGTCCTCAGCCATGACCGTAACCAACGGCATAATAAATTGATGGCGTTCCTTTAAAGGCAATGCTGAAAGTTGCTTTAGCGATTTAATTTGAGGCGGCACTGTGAGTTGTTCCTGCCACAGTGAATTTACAAAACCCAAAACTTCTTGCTGTTGCTTAAGTGGGAGCGATCGCAGATTGTTTACAACACTTTGCTCAATGCTGATTGCTTCGGTCATTTGCCTATCTCACAGATCCATCTTCAGTTTATTCGATTATTTAGAGGCAGCTGGGCTTTTATGGGTTGCTCAACATCCTTGAATCAAAGCTGCGATAGCCCTCACCGTGACAGTTCAATGGCAGTAAACCCGACTGCTGCGGTATCCCTGTTGTTGCACCTGCCACTAACCAAACGGAGCCATCCTTTTCGGTGATCAAGCCTTGTGCCTCCGTGATGGATGAGGGCGTAGATGCAGTGATTGCGGTCTGTCTATCTCCGGTTTGCCCCGTCTCCCCATTTCTCTGCCTACCTTCATCCTTCACTTCCACCCACTTCACAAAGCCCTCCTCACTCTGCAATGGATCAGTTGGACTGGGTGCAATCCCGCCCCGCCCGGTCACGGTGAGAGAACTGACTCGCTGCACTCCACGGGGAACGCAGGCTTGAGAAATGAGCTGAGTCGGGTCAACCAGATTAACAGGCAGTTGCACCAATCCACGACTGGGATCAAACGTGGGATAGATGACGGTGCCACTGCTGCCTGATTGCGATTCTGCCGAAATATCCACCCGTCCATTGCCCCGAAATCGAGCAAAGCTACCGGGATTCCGCCCGACTGGAGTTGCCCTGCTGCTGCTAAACAGTGCTGCCAGGAAAACAGGCGAATTGATGAAAATGTTGCCACCTGCGCCAAATTCAGCATTTGCCAGAATGTCGCTGTCTTCCAGGGCTAAAAATATATTTGAGCGGATGTTGATGTTGCCGCCGCCGCCCGTACTGTCGAAGACACTGGTGCTGATTAAGCTGCTATCTCGTAGACGAATATCTCCAGCCTGGACGTTAATATCGCCGCCGCCTGCTCGATCAGAACTCGCCAGAATTTGCCCCCCGCTGCTGTTCAAGGTGCCGTTGAGGGAAACGTTGATGTTAGCGGCTGTGCCAAACTCAGTTCCTCGACTGGAAATCAATCCATTTTGCGATCGCAAATTGTTCGCTTGGATGTTGATATCGCCACCGCGCCCTTGACCCACGATGTCCGATCGCAAGCCACCTTCATCTAGCAGGTTGAGTTCACCCGTCCGCACGGATAACTTTGCGCCATTGGTGTTTCCTGCCCCAACCGTTGCTAGTGATCCTCGATTTGCAATAGTGATTGTGTCTGCAACTTGAACGGTGAGTTCGCCAGCATTCCCCTGAACGCTGCTAACCGCTGCATTTGAGGCACTGGTATTCACAAAGTTGAAAATGCCGGAGAGAAACGACGAAGATTGAATTACATCCAGTTGAAGATCAGCAAAAATTCCAGATCTGGCTGGACTGTCAATCTGGTCGAAACTCACGGTGTTGATTGAGGACTGATTCAGGACATCTAGCCGCTTAGCCGAAACCGAAAGACTGCCGCCTGCACCCGCTCCAAACGTGCCAGTAGACACAACACCCCGATCGGTTAAACGAATCGAGTCGTCAATCTGGAGCGCTAAGTTGCCGCCTTGACCTTGACCCACCACGCTGGTGGAAATGAAGCCTGAATTTTGAACGATTAGATTGCCAGCATTCACCTGAATATTACCGCCGCGCCCCTGTCCAATCAACGCAGTGCTGACTCCACCCCCGTTCTGTACCGTGAGAGTTCCGGTTTCCACTAGGAGATTGCCAGTTGCAACAGCAGACCCAATGGCATTTGATCCGAGGGAAGAACTTCCCTCAACTAGCACGGTGTCTGCCCCACGGACTGTGACATTGCCCGCAGTTCCAAATCCCAGCGCGGCTGATGAAACACTGGCTAAGTTTTGCAGCGTCAGATTACGGGTTTCGATCTGCAAGTCGCCAGCCGTCCCAGCGAT
>CASBQE010000399.1 GCA_949127665.1 Synechococcales cyanobacterium PMM_0083 | reverse complement strand
GCAATTTGCTTGAGGGCATAGCTTTCTACGGGCAAGGTCACCAATCGCGTAATCCGTTCATGCACATCGATAAAGCGCTCCAGCAGAGGTTTTATTTGAGAGTGAGGAGTGCCGTACAGTTTGGCGAGGCGTTCTACAGTTTGCACTTCAAACGGGCAAAAATGAAAAATGGGTGCCGTCGGATAGCGCCTGAATAACTCCAATAGCTGCTGCCAAACCACCACTTCATCTTCAGGACGCTCTGCCAACAGCGCATGAAAGGTTTGGGTATTCGCTTGGCGATCGACTATCAACACTCCATGCAAATAAATTAGATTTAAGGTCGGCTCGGCTTCTATATCAAAGTAGAGTTCAACGGGAGCCGTAGGCAACAATTCGGCTAAAAGATTGTGATAGACATGAATAGGCAATTCTAAGTAGTGATGCAGCGAATCATTACCGCTGGGATGAAGGCTTTCTTCAATAATCAGAGCGCGATCGTGCATCACAGAAAACGCCTGACGCACTAATTTGTGGGCGGCTTCTTTGCCAAATCCTGGCAGGGGTTCTAGGTGGCTCGGTTTTGTTTCTGCCAGCGCTTTCACAGTCACCAGGTTTAACGCTTGCAACTGCACATAGCGAGTCGGTGTTACACCGGGCAACAAAGATAGGTGGTAATCGGTTTTGGCGATCGCGTGGCAAGCACTCAACCAATGACACAAGCTACAGCGACTACGGGCAATGAACACTTCTGGCTCCTGCTGCTGCACCATCATTTGAATGCACTCAGCCAAAATCTCCTGCATCCGAGGCAGCACTTCCCACAGATCTACCGAATAAGAGCCGCGATCGCGGAGCATCACCCATGCCGTCTCCATCCATGCGCCCTGCACCTCTGCCACCACCATGGCATGAAACGCTACCGCCACCTGATATTCCAACTTAGGGCGCTTTCCTAACTTGATTTCCGTTGGCACATAGAGCCAATCACCAAAATCAGAGATGCCCGACTGCTTCACCAAGAGATCAGGATTACTCTTTAAAGTAATGCCGTCTGCTGTCTCGCTAAGCAATATTCCCTGATGAATGCGATCAACCCCTTGACGCATCAAATCTAAGGTTGCCTCTGCCGCCGCTTGCCAATCTCTAGGAGGATAATTAGGCTGTGCGATCGCTTGATTGGATAATACCGTTCGCTGATTGGCTTGACTGTCCTGCACCAGTTTCAAGACATACTCGTTTGTGGAATCTCGCTGGTCAAGATTCCCATACACGTCCAAGTAAGCCCTTCGACGACAGCGTTGATAATTGATTAACTGCTCTGCGTCTATCAGCATGACTTCACGGTAACAGGAAACTGCCCCAATTGTCGGTATTGCACAAGATATATGACACCGTATTTCGACTTCGATAGCACTTGATCGCTTCAGTGGGTTGAGGTGTTTCCAGCAAAATCTAGCCTCCAAAAACCCGTTAAACCGCGATCGCTCGAATGAAGGTACGCAATAATCACGGGTAAGAACTTTATTGTTTAGCTTGTGAGAACGGGAAAACTTTCCAATCCTCAAATTCGCGTTGAACAGCAGTTTCGCCGCATTCAGCAACAGTTGATTGGCGGCGCACTGTCGCTGGTGGGCGTGTTTTTGTTGGGCAGCAGTTGGTATCACCTGGTGGAGGGGTGGCGCTGGCTGGATGCGGCGTATATGACCGTGATTACGCTGGCGACTGTGGGATTTTTGGAGGTGAATCCTTTGGGCGATCGCGGTCGCATATTCACCATTGTGCTGATTTTGTTGGGTGTCACCAGTATCGGCTACATCGTCAATCGGTTTACCGATGCCTTAATCCAGGGTTATTTTCAAGAAGGATTGCGACTGCGACGACTGCAAAAACAAATGGAAAAATTATCGGATCACTATATTATTTGTGGCTTTGGGCGGATGGGGCAGCAGATTGCCGCAGAGTTTCAAGCCGAGGGCATCAACTTTGTAATTGCAGATTTTGGGCATGATCCCGTGGTGATGGCAGAGCAGTTAGGCTACACCGCAATTCAAGGCGATGCCACTCTAGATGAAACCTTGATGCGGCTGCAAATTGAACAGGCGACCTGTTTGATTGCAGCGCTGCCGTCGGATGCGGAAAATCTCTACACGGTTCTATCTGCGAAAACGCTGAACCCCACGGTGCGCGCGATCGCCCGTGCCAGCACCGAGGAAGCCTTGGTCAAACTGCAACGTGCCGGAGCCGATTCGGTCGTATCGCCCTACATCACTGGCGGTAAGCGAATGGCAGCGGCGGCACTGCGTCCCCAAGTGATGGATTTTGTGGATGGCATTCTTTCCAGCGGCGATCGCACCTTTTACATGGAAGAGTTTGAGCTAACCACATTGAACAATCCTTATGTAGGGCAAACACTGAGGGAGGCAAAGCTGCGATCGCAATCTGGAGCCTTAGTCCTTGCCATCCGTCGCCTGGATGGAACCCCCATCGTAGGACCGAATGCCGACACGATTTTGATGCAAGGCGATCACCTGATCTGCATGGGCACCGCTGACCAAATCCGGCTGCTCAACCAAATCCTCTTTCCGATGAAAACCGCTTCTCCTCGCCCACCCAAGCAAGGGTAGGAAAATGTCGAGTGACGAGTGACGAATGTCGAGTGATGAACCTAAAAATCTTCGTCATTCGCAATCTCTCCGACGGAGACGCTGAACGAACGTAATTCGTCATTGTCTTGGGATGGGATTTCTAGGGCGATCGCGCCTAGCTGCCCGACCCGAAAATCGTTGAGCAATTGCCGCGCAGTTCGTTCCACGTTGTCTTGATAGCGAAATTTTGCTAGGGCGTGTAGGTAATCTTCGCCCGTCAAGTCTGCCAGAGGCAAATTATAGCGAGTCTGGAGGGCTGTTTCGGCTTGAACGGGTCGGAGCAATTCGATCAAGATTGCGGCTACTCGCTGATTGTCGTAAGACGCTTCGCCGATATCATCACAAATCGCCAGTTTGATGGCAGCAAGTTGATTGGTCAGTTTAGAAGGCAATACTCCTGGCGCATCTAATAGCTCAATCTGGTCGGAAATGCGAACCCAGCGCAGTTGGCGGGTTACCCCAGCACGGCGAGAACTCGCAACCACCCGCCGATTCAGCAATCGATTGATTAACGCCGACTTGCCCACATTTGGAAAGCCCATCACTACTGCTCGAACGGGACGAGGCAACATGCCGCGATCGCGCCGCCGCTGATTCATCTTCTCCCCGGCTGTTTGCGCCGCTCTTGTAATCGCCTCAATCCCTTTGCCATGTTGAGCATCGGTAAACAGCGGCTCCTCGCCCCTATCTCTAAACCAACCTGTCCACTGTTGCCGTGCCGAGGTCGGAATCATATCCATCCGGTTCAGCACCAACACGCGCTCTTTGGTGCCAATCCACTGCTTCACTTGCGGATGCTCAGTAGATAGCGGAATTCGAGCATCCCGCACTTCCAGCACCACATCAACCCGCTTAAGCTGCTCTTGCAGTGATTTTTCTGCTTTGGCAATGTGACCGGGATACCATTGAATGGGCGGAGAACTCATGAGTTAAGCAGCCAAAGTTGAGCAAAGTATAATGCTTCATCGTACTACCTGCACCTAGTTTTGTTTGAGCAGGGGCTAGACAGCAGGTTTCGGGTTACAGGAGGAGCTTTACATTTAGGTTTACGTCTATCACATCTCCTTAAAGATGAGATGCATCAAAGATGAGTATATTCAGTCCTAATTCAGGTGCATCACAAAATATAGCGTTATTTGGGTAGAAAATTGGGAAAAGTACGCTATATTTTGCCTATCTTAAGTAGACTCATCTCCTTAAAGTTTTGTATTTTCGTTCATGACTCAGGCAAAATTAATGGTTTCACAGGTTGAGACACCGATTCTAGACGCGAGCCGTCATCCTGCCCATTCGATTGAAGGGCTGGTACAGGTATTCACTTGCACCCATCGCAGCTTTTTTACCAATGTCATGGCGCAAGCGCTGCGGATTGCCGGACAAGGCACCCCGGTTCTCGTTGTACAGTTCCTTAAAGGAGGCATTGCCCAAGGCTACGAACATCCGGTGCAACTGGGACAAAGCCTCGACTGGATTCGATGCAACTTATCTCGCTGCATCGATACGCCCGTCCTCGACGACGACGAGCAAAAATCCCTAGAAGAGTTATGGCTTTATACTCAAAACGTGGTTTGCCAGGGAAAATACGAATTGGTTGTGCTGGACGAACTCAGCCTCGCCATCACCTTTGGGTTGATTTCAGAAACCGATGTGCTAGCTTTTCTCAAAAACCGTCCCCGCAACGTCGATGTTATTTTGACGGGACCCGAAATGCCGCGATCGCTCCTCGATGTTGCCGACCAAATCACCGAACTCCGCCGCAGCCACCAGCCGTAGAGAATCGGGTTTCGGGTTTCAGACCAACATTAAAGTTCAACTCCGCACTCCTAACTCCCATGATTAAAAACGACACCTGGATTACTGAAATGGCGGCGAAGGGCATGATTGCTCCCTTTGAGCCTCAACTGGTGCGCCATGCCAACGGCTTACCCGTGATTTCCTACGGGTTAAGCAGTTATGGCTATGACTTGCGGTTATCGGCGGCAGAGTTTCGCATCTTTCGCCACATTCCAGGCAAGGTGGTTGATCCCAAGCATTTTAACCCTGCTAACTTGGAAGCAGCCGAGCTACACACGGATGAAAATGGCAGCTTTTTTATCTTGCCTGCTCACTCCTATGGCTTAGGCGTGGCGTTGGAGCGGTTGGCAGTGCCAGAGAATGTGACGGTGATTTGTATTGGCAAAAGCACCTATGCGCGGACTGGGCTGATTGCCAATCTCACACCGGCTGAGGCGGGTTGGCGGGGTTACTTGACCCTAGAGTTTTCCAATTCATCTAGCGCCGACTGCCGCATTTATGCCAATGAAGGCGTAGTGCAACTGCTCTTTTTAGAGGGTGCGCCCTGTGCAGTCAGCTATGAAACCCGCCAAGGCAAGTATCAAGATCAGCTAGAGCAAGTAACGTTGGCGCGAGTTTAGAAATCGAAGTTTTGAGCTTTGAGTTTTGAATGATATGAAACGTTGGTCAATTGGCTGATGTTCAAGTTGATCCGTTAGCATTTCGAGGTGCAGTTTATGTCGTTGATTGGAACTTGCGGCAACCAGCTAACTATCTCACAAGGGCTATTTCAATTTGGTCAGATGCCTGTCAGTTACACTATGGTTGATAGCTTTCCTAGATTGAGCAATGGATATTTTAACGACAAACCGAGAGCAGATTATTGAGTCAATTAAGACATTGCCAGAGGAATCTCTCATGGAACTCACCAATTTTGTTGATTACCTTCGCCATAAAGCAACTGAAAAGCAGCCCTCCAAATCTAGTGCAAATTTTTTACTGTCAGTTGCAAGTTTGGGAAACTCAGCAGAAAAGGACGTTTCAGAGCGAGATGAGGAGATTTTGGCAAATGAAGTTGATCCGATTCGGGGTTGGGGGCTATCTCTAGATGAGCAAGTATGACTGCCATCCTTGACACCAGTTTTCTGTTTGCGCTGGCAGATCAAAGCGATCGCAATCATGAGCAGGTTCTGGCGATCGCGCGAAATATAAATGAGCCATTGCTGCTCCCCAGTGTTGTCCTTCCTGAAGTTTGCTATTTGATTTCATCAAGATTAGGGCATCTAGCAATGCGGCAATTTCTGACTAATCTGGCTACTAGCGATGCTCAACTAGAGTCGATCTCAACCACAGATTTAGGGCGAGTTAATCAGATTTTAGAGCAGTATGCTGATAGTCAACTCGATTTTGTCGATGCTGTAATAGTCACGATTGCAGAGAGAGCAGGCATCACCCGTGTTCTAACTTTAGATCGGCGTGATTTTTCTCTTGTGCGCCCAAAGCATTGTGGTTACTTTGAAATATTGCCTTGAAGGAGTCTGAAAATTGCTACCCCAAAACGCCATCTAACCGAGTTGTTAACGCTCAAAGTCGTTCGTTTGTAGATCAACAGCTTTTAAATCTGGTTCAATTCAAAATATTCCCTACGGGACGCTACACGTTGGTGCAGCCAGTCCAAAGGACTTACAAAACTTAAATTTTTCCACCCACACTTTTTTAACTGAATGCCTAATTTTCCTCAAATTATTCTGCAAAACAGTAAAGCCGATGCGGTGCGGAGATTCCATCCGTGGATTTTTTCGGGGGCGATTAAGCAGAAAGATCCAGAGTTGCAGGAAGGGGCGATCGCGGAGGTGTTCAGCGCCAGTGGCGATTTTTTGGCGATCGGGCACTATTGCGGCGGCAACATTGCGGTTAGAGTCCTAGCGTTTGAGCCTGTCACCAGCATTGAGACGCTGTTTTTAGAGCGGTTTCACCGTGCTTATGAGGTGCGAAAACAGGTGGGGTTAGCAGAGAGCGGCGTGACCAACTGCTATCGCTTGGTGAATGCTGAAGGCGACGGGCTACCGGGCTTGATTGTGGATTGGTACAACGGCACAGCAGTGATGCAAGCCTATTCCCTGGGCAT
>CASBQE010000398.1 GCA_949127665.1 Synechococcales cyanobacterium PMM_0083 | reverse complement strand
GCTCATGTGTCACAATCCCACGAGCCGTTAACCTGTTAGCCATAGATTGCTTTTAGCTTGAAGGCGATCGGTAGATTGTTTCGAGACGCAAATGCGATCGCGCTCAATTTAGAATGAGCTGAAGCAGATTGGTTCAATTTAGGTTGTGTCCAGCGAGTTCCCCCGCCCACCCGCCGACCTGGCACTCCAGCGCCTCCAGCAAAAGATGGCTCAACCGCTGAAAAGAGTGTGGCTAACAAAGAAAAAGCAATAGTAAGATGACGCATAGATTTAGTAGATGCAGGGTTGATGATCTGTTATATCTAGAATGTCAATAATCTTAGGGTCTATACCAGCGTTAAATCACCGAAGTCAAATTTTGCAAATCTTAATAACCTGCTGGGATTGCGTAGACTAAGCCCGTAAAAGCACAAAGTATTTTACTTCTAGATTCAATCTATAAAATTCATTAAATTAGCTTGCAAATTTGAGTACAGAAATCATGGACTATCACAAATCGGCTATTCTTTAAGCAGAAACGGCGTATTTAAACATGGGTGATCTTCGAGCAGAACTAACCGCAACACTTGACGAGGCAGAATGGGATTGGTTAACTCCTCATGCTCGTCGAGATGTCGTAATTTTGGTGGCTTTAGGGCTTGATTTGGTAGAGGTAGGAGTAGCGATTGCGACAGACGACGCTATCCGCATCCAAAGTTGGATTGATAAGGCGCTTATCCAAAAGCCCTCCCCCGCACAGCTAAGCGTTTGGAATCAAAATCAATCTCAGCGGTTTCAAGCTTTAATCGTGCAACCCTATGTGTTAGTCCAAGAAGCTGCCTAATCCAACTTAATGAGGGTGAAACTGTTGCTTGAGGGTTGAGCCGCTGTAGCCCGTTGTAACCCAAAGAATTGCTCTGCCGCCATCGCGAACTGCTTTTTGCCAGGGTTCAGCAGCTTGGTCAGAGCGCACGGCGATTGGTCTAATATAAATTCCTCGACTTCCAAAAACAATTTCGCCGATCGCTCTAGCACGGCTCATATGATAGTCAGAAGTGATTAAATAAACACTGTGAATTCCTTTTGCCTTGAGTTCATCTACAAGGGTTGTGAAGTTTGTCACGGTGTCAACCGCTTCTCGATCAATATGGACTTGTTTGAGATTAATCCCTGCATCCGAAAAAACGCCATAGGTGTACTCAGGATTGCTTCCACCCGAAACCCACACGGGCAAGTTGGGATGCTGTTGTGCGAATTCTGCGGCGAAATCTTCTCGCCCGGTTGCTCCTCCTAAAACAAAAATGGCTTGTGGTGCAACAAAATAGTTATTGATCTCTCGATAACCGATCCATAAAACGGGTAGAAGGATGATCAACCAAAGTAATTGCTTTTTGAATGAGTAGCGCGCTTTTTTGGGTGATCGCTTTTTTGAAGGGAATGTGCCTCGCACTCTCTGATCGGATTTCAATCGCATGGAAGGAACATGGAGTAGGAACTATCGGGGAGAAGGACGCTGAGTTCTAGGATTTTTTTCTTGGATTTGTGCCAAGGTCGCCCGAATTTGGGGTGTTTCAAGTAACTTCCGAGTATCTGTGAGCAACCGTTCGCCCCACAAATTTTCTTTGAGAAACTTTACGTCAGCATAGCGGCTATCTAACCGCATTGCTGCATCTCCTAGGGACAATCCCTGATCGCGCTTACCCTTGGCATAAAGAGCGGCTGCGATCGCTAATCGAGGTTCTGCTGCTTTTGGATCTAAATCTGCGGCTTTTTGCCACTGTTTTAACGCTTCGTCCCCATTGCCTACTTCGTATTTAATCAGACCAATATTATTGATAGCCGGCCAAAAGTTTTTATCTTGGGCAACGGCTTGCTCATATTGAGCGATCGCCTCAGGAAACCGCTTCAACATCAAATAGGCATTACCCAAATCGAATAACGCACCCGGAACATTGGGCTTAACCTTGAGTCCCTCTTTCAAGTAATCGACCGCAGTCAAATAGTTTCCCTTTTGGAAATAAGCAGACCCCAGAGCAAATAAAACCGCCGAATTTTTAGCGCTTCCATTCAATGATTGAGATTTTTTGAGCGAAGTAATCCCCTGATCTAAATCATTCGTTTGCAGATAAAGCCCACCTAACAAAGACCATACTTCAGGGCTTTTGGGAGCCAACTGCGTCGCCAGCTTTGCTCGCTGTAGGGCAAGCTCATATTGTTGAAACTGTGCTAACTGAGATGATTCCTGTGCTAGCCCAAGCCCTTGCTGCTCTAACTTGGTGCTATCTAAGCGTAATGTATGAGGAATCAAGGCTTGGGCAGATCCAGGTTGAGCAGATCCCCATAGCCCGATAGTAATTAATAGCGGAAGAAAAAATATTCGATTCGGCACGGCACAGCCTTTAGAAAAATGCAATGGGTTGAAGGATATCTTGATTGATTTGATCAGCGTTGTGGCTCAATTTTAGGCGATTCTGCGGAAAAAGCGAATCGGCTTAAGAAATTTAAGATCAATTCCCATTTCTGACCCAAAACATTTATGCTAGAAACCTCAAAATATACCGATTAAGAATTAATATGAATCGTTTTACGGTCGAAGTAATTGCTCAAACTCCCAATCCGCAGCAGGTGATTTATGCTGCCATGCATCAAGATTATGCAGAGGAATTTGTTTGGGATCAGCGCGATCGCTTTCCTGATGAAGCAAAATGCGGGGAAGTCATTGTCAAGCAACTACTCGCAGGCAATCGTGGGCATTATGGTCCGTTAGAGCATCCCCAACTCGTTTTGAACTGTGGTTGGTTTCCCCACAGCACCATGCAGCAAATCCGCACACACCGCGTCGGCATCTCCTTCGATGTCCAATCATTTCGTTACACCGGACAGCGCATTTTGGATGTAGTCGAAGGTAAACGCGAGATGGAAGATGTGTTTTATCTGCGTCCTCTGGGAGCCTATTCTGACCGTCAAGGAAAACATTATGAATATACCGAAGCGCTACGACAGCAGGATGTAGAGTGGTGCTTACAGGCTTGCGATCGATATTATGAGCGAATCAATCAAGGATTTTCTGAAGAACATGCTCGCGGATTGATCCCGTTTGATGTGCGTCAGCATTGGATCATGTCTGCAAATGTGCGATCGCTGATGCATTTGCTGGATTTACGGTGGAAGTCGGATGCTCAGCTTGAAGCTCAGAAATTATGCGAAACTATCTTTCCTCATTTTGAAGCTTGGGTGCCCGCGATCGCTCAATGGTATACCGCCAATCGCATGAAGAAAGCTCGCCTAGCTCCATAAACCTGATTAAGACTGTTTATGCTTTAGTTAGACATTCTGCCCTAATTTATGCAACTTGCGCCGCTCTACCCATTTATCCATCAGTTTCTCAAGCCGCTTTTTCCTAGCTGTCTTTGGGCGGGGGATCAGCAAGTACCCGCGATCGCACTCACCTTCGATGATGGACCTCATCCTCACTACACGCCTCAATTGCTGAAGGTTTTGGATCGTCATGGAATTCCAGCCAGTTTTTTCTTGTTAGGCATCGGTGTGAGTCGAGCACCTGCGATCGCTGACTCAATTTATCAAGCCAACCATTGGTTAGGTCTACATGGTTTTGACCATCGCTCTTTCACGGCGCTTTCCTCGGTTGAACTGAAGCAAACTTTAGAGCAAACCCAAGCGGAAATTATCAAAGCTTGCCATCTTCCATTAAATGCTGTTCGGGATGTTCGTCCGCCGAACGGTTTGTTTTCGCCTAAAACTTTGGATTTGCTACAGAAATGGAACTATCGCCCTGTAATGTGGAGCGTTGTTCCTGAGGATTGGGTAAATCCTGGCGTTTCTACAGTAGTCGATCGCATTTTGCAACAGGTTGCAAATGGATCAATTATTGTTTTGCACGATGGCTATAGCGGTGGCGTAGATGTTGCGGAAGTGGTTGATCGGTTGATTCCACTTCTCCTCCACCAAGGCTACTACTTTGTCACCATTGATCAGCTATGGCAGCAAGAAAATGCTTC
>CASBQE010000397.1 GCA_949127665.1 Synechococcales cyanobacterium PMM_0083 | reverse complement strand
TTATCGAGAATGACCAAACATCGATGCGATCGCATCCAGTGAATCAACCGCCCGATTTGAGCTTTGCTGTCCTGCTGGTCGGACAGAAACGGCACCAGATCCGCCAGTAGTGATTCGAGTGGAGGTGCATTCCGCAGCGATCGCCAAATCACATACTCAAACTCGTCCTGAACAGTTTGTGCCAGTTTGACCGACAGTGAAGTCTTGCCGATACCCCCCATACCCAGCAGCAAAATCAGTCGATGGTGGTTTTGAATGACCCACTGCTGCAAGGTGGCTAGTTCCGCTTCCCGACCATAGAAGATGGAGATATCGATGGCTTCACCCCAGTCGCAGTGGGAATTAGGGGGATGGAGCAGACCTAGGTCGAAAGACGGGGACGAGAACGCAATCAATGGGGAGTTTTCATGGGTCGCCTTTAGCTTGCAAACCTCAGCAACTCGAATTTGCTCATATAATGCAGTGGTAGTTGCCAGTGGCTCGACATTAAATTCATCTGCCAGCATTTGACGGCAAGTATCATATTGAGCTAGGGCAGCACGTCGCTGCCCCAGGCAGGCAAAAAAAAACATCTGTTGGTAGTGAGCCGTTTCACGCCACGGATCGAGCGTCAGTAATTTGTGGGTCATGGTCAATCCGGCGGTGTAATTTCGCTGCTCAAGATACCGCTCGGCTAGAATATGTAGACCTGCGATCGCCAGTTCCCGTAATCGTTCTCGCTCCATCAATGCCCAGTTTTCAAATTCTGGAGCATCTTGCACATGAAACCCTTCCAAAAAGTCTCCCTGGTATTGAGTTACTGCTTCAGATAAGGGCTGGAAGTTATCAGTCTTTTTGGGGGTTGCGATCGCTTGAATGGCTTCCACGTCTAGGAGATAGGAGCTTGCCCGGTTAAACGCAATGGTCTGTCGGGTAATCATCAAATGCGACCCTAGCAGTTGCCGCAGGTTGGGCAGTGCCGTCCGCAGGTTTTTTAGTGACTGGCTAGACGGCATATTCTGCCAGAACAAATCTGCCAGCATTTCACGGTTGTGCAATTTACCAGTAACGGCAATGTAAATCAATAATGCTTGGGCTTTACGGCTAATAAAATGTGTGAGCGGTTGTTCATCCAGGCTGATTTGAGGGGAACCCAGTAGCTTCAAAGTTAATTTTTTATGCACGAACAATACTGCCTTTTGTTAAGGGGGGCTGATAGATGCAGTCCTGAAATTATCCGTGAGTATAGCGGGGAAAGGCTCTGACTGAGATAGGGGCAACTCCCTACACCGAGTAGTTATACTTAGCAAGAGCGTCGTAGAATGCAACCTTACAAATAATATTCACTTCAATCAGTCTCTATCCGGAGAGAGACTGATTGAAGTGAAGTGAAACAAAAGATTGATTTTTTAGCCGAGCTTCGAGGTTTATCTTGATGATGATGGCTTCAGTCGTCAAGATGAGGCAAGCGATATTCACCCCTTAAACATATTGCGGCTTAAACTGTAACAAGCTGACACATCTGCCTTGAGGTAAAACTTAAGCTAAGTACTGAAACCGCTCGGAATAAAGCGATTAGGCTAAACCGCTCTTTCTAACTGCACTACATCACTGCTTAAATGATTCTATCCAAACCTCTGAGTGATAAAAGCAATCGCTAAATTGCTTCGATTGAAGTCCTATCCGGGTTTCTGGCTGTGATGCAAAATCTGTGTGCATCTTGAAACCGCCTAACAGTAGTCCTAACCAAATTTCAACTAAGGGCATAGGTAGCATCTGATTCAGGTGAGTTAGAGAAACAGGGTTCTCTGTCTGGTTGTCCAAGCATTGAGTAATTTTCTCTGCCCATGCAGACACATTTTCATCATGAGCGATCGCCCAGGATTAAACAGACGGCGGCACTGACTTTCATTGAAGGTAGATTTGGCAAAATGCTTTTGAGGATTTGCACATCGAAAAACCACCCCAGCAGTACAAGAATGCCGATGGTGACCGCGATCGCCCCTGACCATTTTGACCACCGCTGTATCCGAGCTAATCGGTTTGTAGACACTGGAATCTCACTCAATACCTTGGATAAAGTCAAGCAGTTGATGTGCCATGAGTAGCTTACTGCATGGCTGATTGATGGGGTGCTGTCGTCCGTGGCGATCGAGAAATATTGCCTGGTTGGTGTCGCTGCCAAAGCCGCTGTTGGGCTGGTCGATTGGGTTGGCGGCGATCGCGTCTAGCTGTTTTCTCATCAGTTTTTCTTGGGCTGGCGTAACAATATCTCCAGTTTGCGCGGCAAAGCCAACGAGTCGCTGGTGGGGCTGCTTTAGGGATGCCAATTCTGCCACAATGTCGGGCACGGTTGCTAAAGGCAGATTTGCTGGCAATGCAGATTTGGGCAATTTTTCACGGCTGTAATGGGCGGGTTTCACATCTGCCACCGCCGCCGCCATGATTGTCCAGTCTGCTTTGGAAAAGTGATCTAACATTGCCTGCCGCATTTCTGCTGCCGTTTCCACTGCAATGCAACGCACCCCCGATAACGCACGAACCGCATCGATCGCAGTTGATGAAGTGTGTACTAGGGTGACCTCAGCCCCGCGATGGAGAGACGCTTGGGCTAAGGCAATTCCCATTTTCCCGGTGGAGGGATTGCCGATAAAGCGCACGGGATCAAGAAATTCGCGGGTACCACCCGCGCTAATCAAAATCTGTTTGCCTGCCAGATCGCGATCGCCCTTGGTTTGCAGCAGCGATCGCACATAGGGCAGAATTTCACTGGGTTCTGCCATCCGTCCCGCACCGACGCGATCGCACGCCAGTAGCCCCGATCCCGGTGCGAGGGTGTGGTAACGCGGATCAGTCTGCAATTGCTGCCAGTTGCGCTGCACCGCCGCCTGTTCCCACATGTCGGTGTTCATCGCTGGAGCTAGCAGCACTGGACAAGTCGAAGCTAACACGGTGTTAGTCAGCAAATTATCTGCCATGCCGTGGGCTAGCTTTGCCAAGGTGTTTGCGGTCAGCGGCGCGAGTAGAAAAACATCCGCCCATTCGCCAAGCTCAATGTGCAACGGGCGACCGTGAACGGGCTGCCAAAAATCGCGATCGCCATAGGCAGGATTGCGGCTCAATGTGGCAAAGGTCAGCGCGGTCACAAATTCCTGAGCCGCATCCGTCAACATCGTGCGGACTTCTATTCCATCTTTTGCCAGTGATGAAACGACTTCGCACACTTTGTAGGCAGCAATGCCACCGCCCACGCCGACCAAAACTCGATAACTCTGCATAAAAATTTTGAGAGCCTAGACCAATGAGTTCATCATCAATCCAGGCTCTCAAATCTGCAATCGCAAATCTTTAGTTTTTTACGCTTCGTCGAATGCTTCCATATCGAGCAAGTAGAGATAAGGTTCTACCATATCAGGACGTTCAAACGCGATCGCCCGCAGCAAGTGCCAATCCTTCAAACCTTCAAAGGCGTTGGGGTAATCATCTTGCTCTAACCGTGCTGCCAATTGTGCAACCTCATTCTCAGTCAAGCTGGAAACTTTTTCTCGTTCTAGATTTAATGCTGGCATGACTGATACCTCCGGGTTGCAATGTTCAAGGCTTAAGCAAGACGCTTCAGGCTGTCCGTGTTCGTCCTCGCCTATTTTAGCTGACTTAATTCCTATGCAACCGAATATTCACGGCTTGTTGTTAATTGGCAGCAACTCTTTAACAAAACTTTGTATCCGACTGAACACCATCGGCTGAATTTCATGTCCCATATCGTATTCCTGATAGTTTGGAGTCACGCCGATCGCCTCTAAGCTATCGCGCGCTTGGTGAGCGGCTTGCAGTGGCACCACCTGATCTTGTCGCCCGTGGATCATCAGAGTGGGCGGCAGGGAAGCCTGCTGGGGTTGCAGCGGTGCATGGAGATAGCCACTTAAAACCATTAAACCTGCGAATGGCAGCCGCACTCCCACATCCAAAGTCATTGCGCCCCCTTGGGAAAAACCGCCCAGAATAATCCGCGAAAAGGGAATGTGGGTAGTTTGCGTGAAATGAGCCAAAAAATCGATCAGCCGCTGACGACTGGTGGATAGATCGGGGCGATCGCCAAAATCTGGTTTGCCCCAAAAGCTGTAGTCCTGCGGGAAGGCGTACCACATCTTGCCCGTGGAATTGTAAGGATGGGGAAAAGGTGCTTCAGGAAACACCAGTTGATAGTCTGACAAATCCATGTAGTCTGCTAGCCCAGCAAGATCCTGGGAGTTGGCACCCCAACCGTGCAGCAGCACAATGGCTCCTTGGGGCGATCGTCCGCTTTTGGGCGGCACAGAAATTGAGTAAAGAGTGTTTGACATGAATTCTTCCGAAACTTTTTTGAATTTACTTAGTCTAAGTAAAATGCATCTTATGGTTCGTCTCCCATTCGATGTCTGCTCAATGCGCCATTTTTTGCGCTAGCCCTCATAAACCTCGTTGGTCTTTAAACCATGAAACTCAAATCGTCTGTGGTCATCTCTGGTTCTGCTAGCGCGATCGCCATTGGATTGTGCTGCTTGTCTAGTTTTAGCGCGATCGCTCAGTCTATTCCCGTTCCGGCTCCCGAATCGAGCAAACCCTCTGAAATTGGCAGGCTGGAAAACCCCATTCGGCTCAATACTCAACAGCAAAAAGCACTTTCAACCATTAGCGAATTTGCTTTTGATCAACTAGAATCTATTCTTGCGAGTGGTCTTGATCCAAGTAAGCTCAAACGCCCCGATGCCGCCCGCACTGAAACCTTGCGCCAACAATTTTCTACTTTCTTAAAGCTAGATAATCAGCAAAAAGCCGGACTTCGTACTATTTTGCAAACTGCCCGCGACCAAATGAAGCGCCAAATGGAGCAGAAATAGTCTCTAATTTTGAATCCATCCAACTCGTCCGCTAAACTCAAGAGAATGATTTAGTGGGAGTTTTGAGCATGGCACGTCTAGCGCTGCTGAGCGTATCAGATAAAACGGGATTAGTAGAGTTTGCCCGTTCTCTGGTTGAAGAATTTAAGTTTGATATCATCAGCAGTGGTGGCACCGCAAACGCTTTGCAGTCAGCAGGCTTGCCTGTCACCAAAGTGTCCGACTACACGAGTTCTCCAGAAATTTTGGGTGGGCGAGTCAAAACGCTGCATCCGCGAATTCATGGCGGCATTTTGGCACGGCGGGATGTGCCAGCGGATATGGCAGATCTGGAAACGCAGGGCATTCGACCGATTGATGTGGTTGTAGTGAACTTGTATCCGTTTGAAACGACGATCGCTCGTCCTGATACCTCCCTTGCCGAGGCGATCGAGCAAATTGACGTTGGCGGTCCGGCAATGCTGCGGGCTTCGGCAAAAAACTATGCTAATCTCACGGTGCTTTGCCAGCCAAGCCAATATCCCCTCTACTTGCAAGCCCTCCGCCAGAATAACGGCGAGGTTGCCTTAGAATTCCGTCAACAGGCTGCCCTAAAAGCTTTTCAGCACACAGGCGAATATGATCAGGCAATTTCCACCTACCTGTCAGAACAATCTTCTGCCGTTCGCGGTGAGCAACTAGAAGAAGAACGCGATCTTTCGCCCAGCTTCACCCTCACCGGACAGCAGCTTCAGCCCTTACGCTATGGCGAAAACCCTCATCAATCGGCTGCTTGGTATCAGACCGGAGCGATCGCCAGCGGTTGGGCGGCGGCAACCAAACTGCAAGGCAAAGAACTGAGTTACAACAATCTGGTAGATTTGGAAGCAGCACGGCGGCTGATTGCTGAGTTTGTGGAGCCGCAGAATCCCCCTGCTGCGGCTATTTTGAAACATACAAATCCCTGTGGGGCGGCGCTAGGTCATACCATTGCGGAAGCTTACGAAAAAGCGTTCAATGCTGACCCGGTTTCGGCGTTTGGTGGCATTGTTGCCTTAAGTCGTCCGATTGATGGCGCGACGGCGCTTTTGCTAACTAAAACCTTTTTGGAATGCGTGGTGGCTCCTAGCTGTGAACCCGAAGCGCTAGAAATTTTGGAGTCTAAGTCTAAAGTGCGGGTGTTGGTGCTGCCCGATTTAACGCAGGGTGCCGACTATGCGGTGAAGGCGATCGCGGGTGGCTTTCTAGCCCAAATCAGCGACGATCAGGGAATTGATCCCACAGCGTGGACGGTTGTGACTGAGAAACAGCCCACTGCTGCCCAGTTAGAGGAACTGCTGTTTGCCTGGAAAGTCTGCAAGCATGTGAAATCAAACGCGATCGTGGTCACGCGCGATCGCGCCACATTAGGAGTCGGCGCTGGACAAATGAACCGCATCGGCTCGGTCAAAATCGCCCTAGAGCAAGCAGGCGAAAAAGCCCAAGCAGCCATTCTTGCCAGCGATGGCTTTTTCCCGTTTGATGATTCTGTTCAGATTTCGGCAGCGGCTGGAATTCAGGCGATCGTCCAACCGGGCGGCAGTCTGCGCGACCAAGACTCCATCACCGCCGCAAATGAACTGGGCATTGTGATGCTGCTGACCGGAACTCGACACTTTTTGCATTAGCCTTAGCGGATCTGTTGAACCAGCGACCCAACATCGTCGCTACACGTTTGTAGCAGGTGTCGGGTGTCGGGTGCAGATGGCAGGTGTCAGGGCACATTACCACGACTTCCATTCGTCCCAATCCAAATTAAAAATTGAGGTGTTTGGAAAAGCGGTTGGATTGTTTTTTGCTTCAAGTTGCGATCGCAGTTTTTCTAGTAGCGGCTCTCGTCGCGGCAAATCATCTACCAGTTGGTAAGGCATGACTCCTTGCTTTAAAGCAAAGTCTGCGGTCGCTCCAGCGGCGGCTCCCACTGACCATTCAAACGGATGCACTCGATAAGCAGCAGCGGCGATCGTGCTGTTAGCAATACTTTTGCCGCTAATGATTAAATTATCGATTTTTTGCGGAATCATGGCGCGCAGGGCAATTTGTCCGGGATAGGCGGGTCCATGAGCTTGACGAACGCCGGGACGCTCTTCATTTCCGGGCTTTTCGGGCGGTGCTTCTGCCATACAAGGGTGAAAATCCATGGCATATTGAGCGATGCCGACGGAATCGGGATAAATCGTCGATCGCGTGCGCCGAGGAATTTGATCCGGGTCTACGCCATCGGGTAGCTTCAAAAACTCCAGCCCCGCCAGCGATTTACGCAGTTTGCGATACATCTCAGGCGGCAGGTTTGCTCGGTAATGCGCTTCTTCGCCGTAGTCCGTTTGAGAGACATCGATTTCGTGCATTGCAAACCCGTTGGGATAGGTGAAGGTGGGGCGACCGATGATACGACGAGCTTCGCGAATATAAGGATATTTGGATAGTCCGTGGGTTGTACCGATCGGCGAGTCTAAGCCTGTAACATAGCGATGATCGGGGGCGGGTTGCTTCACGCCATTGCCCAAGCGCGAGTCGGTGGTGCCTGCCACGAGCCAATGATAGTAGGCGATCGCGTTTTCCTCCCCGCGCCGCAGAGTGACCGTTCTTAAACCACCCATCCAGCCGCCTGTATCCAGTTCTCCGCGCTGCTGCAACTGTTCGCGGCTATAAATCAAATTATCTTGCTCTGTTCCCGGACGGTAATCGTTGCCCCAAGTCCAGTTCTGCATAGAAAGATCTCCTGGCAAGACTGCCGCCACGCCAAATCGGGTAGCTTTGGGACGCTTCTGAAAATCGGGACTCCAAATGCGCCGATAGGTGAAGACTGCATCAATGCCAACGTTGTTCGCATTTTCGTAGCTAAAGTAGGGCGCATATTGCGGATAGAAGACTGGTTCTGGCTGCGGTTGCGGAGTTGCTGTGCGCTCCATCACAAAGGTGTAGGTGAAACCCTGAGTGCAGTAGGAATCGTTGGTTTTGACGGGGGAAGATGGGTTGATGTGAGACAGCGGATCTAGCCCAAGTCGGTAGGGCACATCCGCAAGGGCAATGATTTCGCCCGTTTCGGTGGCTTCAAGAATGTACCAGGGTGTGGGAAGTGAAGTTTTGGATGGAGGGAGTGGAGTGAAGCG
Source organism: Synechococcales cyanobacterium PMM_0083 (assembly GCA_949127665.1). GTDB lineage: Bacteria > Cyanobacteriota > Cyanobacteriia > Leptolyngbyales > Leptolyngbyaceae > ULC077BIN1. Next base: position 7,827 of record CASBQE010000397.1, on the reverse strand, counting down.
AATTTGCTGCTTTTTCAGTCGGGCTGAGGCTTCGGGGCGGTAAATATCTTCGATTAGTTGGGACAACGGCTCGGTGTTGAGCGGCGGAGTATTGGCGACAGGAGAATGTTGTAGGGCGATCGCGCTGATGATCTGTCGCCCATCGGGGCTATAGTCCAACGCTTTGATCACGGTGTTCGGAAACCACTTGAGTGTACCGTTGCCTTTTTTGACGGCATCTTGCAGCATCGCCGATAAAATTTGGTGTCCGTCGCTGGGCAAAAAACAGGAGACGCTGACCCAGCAGTTACCAGAACTGAGGCTACCGTATTTTTTGACAATGCGATCGCGAAATTCGTTGTAGCCGCGTGGAAAAAAGCGTTTTTCCCGCATTCGCTTTGCTTCATCTAACGCCGAAGTGCCCTGAGAGGAGACTTGCCCACCCACCCAGTCGGTAATGTCTGTCAAACAAACTGTGCGCCCCGCAAGCAACCCTTCATAAGCGGCGGCAGTGCCAGCAAAGCCAGCGCCCACGATCAATAGTTCGCAATCAGCCGTTAATTCTGGCGGTTGAATCGGCGATCGCGCCTGTGCCTTCACATTGACCGATTGCCCAATGACAACCACGGCAGCGAGGGCATTGATCAGCAAAGCGCGATGCCAAAAACGGCAGGAGACGGCAAAATTCAGCATGGGTTAGTCAAACGGTTTTCTACAACAGCGCGATCGCCTCGATTATAGGAGGCGATCGCGGTTGGTGTGTCAGTTCCTGTTTGATGGCTATGCTAAATCGCTCAGCCGACCGGGGTTGGCAACTCTAACTCTAGATCTGCCATCAGGCGATCAAAATCAAAGCATTCAGACATGATTTGGTAAAGACACTGGATTTTAATCGGGTCGTGAATTCGGACTTGCCCGATCGCCCGATCGACAATTTCCACGGTGGTCAGGGTATCTAAATCTACAGACAGCACCGGAATTTCTAAATCTTCGGCGCGGCTGAGGACATCGGGATGGGGACGCATTTGCCCGGTTAACACTAAACACTGAGTGGAGGTTTCCAAGGCGGCAAGCTGAATATCCGTGCGATCGCCCCCGGTAATCACGGCCATATTGCGCCCTTTTTGAAGGTAGCGCAGCGCAGAGTTAACATTCATTGCGCCGATCGCCAAGCTTTCTACCATCAAATCCAGGCGATCGCTGCGACACAACACCTCTGCCTGCAACTGTTCCACTAAGTCGCTCACGCTGACGCTCCGCAGCAACTCATTTCGGGGCATTAAGCCAAATACCCGAATATTACGAGCTTCCAAATAGGGCTTAACGGTAGACTGCACTTCCTCAAGCCGATCTTTGGGAATATCGTTGATGAACACTCCGAGCAGGCGATCGCCCAACCGACGCTTTGCAGAGATCAGCGCCCCGACAATCAGCAGCGAATGAAACCGCGCCACCAGCAACACTCCCGCATCCACAATCTCAGCCACTTGCTGCAAAGACAGATCAAACAAGCTGCCCTCCTCCAAATTAGAGGGACCTTCTAGCACCACCAAATCAGCCCCCTGCATCTGCAAATATTGGGTCAGCATAGTGGGATAGCTGATGGTGTTCTCGCCTCGAATCCGCTTTTGAATCGTAGAATCGGTTAATGGCAATATGGGAGACAATACCCGACTGGAGGGCAACCCAAGAGTTTGTGCAACAAACTGCACATCCTCCTCAATAGGTTCGCCAGACACAGGTTCGCCAGACACAGGTTTGCCAGACGAAGTGTAAAACGTGCCAAGAGGCTTGCCATAGGCAATATCTAGACCTCGTTCTTTCAACTGATGAGCAATGCTCAAAGCAGTCGCTGATTTGCCGCTATAAGCTTCGGTTGAACCGATTAATAGATACTTAGACTTTGGCACGCCTCTACTCCTGGTTTCAGTCGCTAACGAACAATGAAGAACTTCTGTCAGTTCATTGTACGGTAACCCATTTGTCTGCTACGTTTCTCAACAAGGTTTCCTGACCAGAAAAACCAGTTTGTAGGGGGAGTGTAGAGTGCCGAAGTGGGAGTGGGCAATGCAGCCTTTTTTCCTGACATAAGGTACACTCTGAAACCTGAAACCCGATACCTGAAACCTGAAACCTGAAACCTAATACCTGACAAGGGGAAGCGGCTCTCTGTCCCTTTTATCGTTCCTTGGTCACTTCCCGCCGATTTATGTAGGTTTGTACAGGTTGCAAGGCTTTGAAGCCTGCCACTTCTGAAAGGGTATAAAGCGGACGGTTTTTCACTTCTTCGTAAATCCGCCCAACGTATTCGCCGAGGATGCCGATGCTGAAAAGCTGCACGGCTCCTAGAAAAAACACGGCAGCAGCCACGATCGCGTGTCCAGTGATGGGCGACTCTGGATAAAACAACCGCCAGTAAAGGACTAAAAATGCCATGACCAACGACATAACGGCTGAGAAGAAACCCAGGTAGGTAGAAAGGCGCAAAGGCACTGTGGAGAAGGAGACAAGCCCATTAGTGGCGAGAGCAAGGGATTTGCGAAAGGTATATTTCACGGTTCCGGCATAACGGGGATCACGTTCAAACAGTACGGCAGTTTGGCGAAATCCAATCCACGATCGCAGTCCGCGAATATACCGATTGCGCTCTGGCATAGCGTTTAGCACATCAACCACTTGGCGATCGAGCAGGCAAAAATCGCCGGTATCAGTTGGAATCTCCACATCTGCCAATTGTTTAAGAATGCGATAAAACCCGTAGGCAGTCAGCCGCTTAAACCAGCTTTCACGGCGGCGTTGGGTGCGTTGTGCATAGACCACATCAAACCCCTGCTTCCACTGGGCAACCATGCTCGGAATCAGTTCAGGGGGATCTTGCAAATCTGCATCTAAGATGACGACGACCTGTCCACGGGAAAAATTTAATCCGGCAGTGACAGCCGTTTGATGCCCGAAATTACGAGCAAGGCTGATGTAGCAAACGCGCGGATCTTGGTCGTGTAGGTCGCGCATCATGGCTAAAGAGCGATCGCGGCTACCATCATTGATCAAAATCAGTTCAACGGCTCCATCCATTTGCTCCATCACTGCTTGAACGCGACGATAAAGCTCTGGAAGCGTTTCTTCTTCGTTGTAAATCGGGACAATAAAAGAATATTTGAAGGACATAGATATAAAAAATAGGTAAAAAATTACCGATTCGGACAGATTTTATGTGGGAATCAAATCCTGTGAGGGCGCAGCATACCCTGCGGGAAGCAAGCTATAGGTAAGGATTTTCGAGTTACGTCAAGGTTTTTTACGAAATGCTACGCCCCTACCAATTCTCGCTCTGCCTACCTGCCCAACTTGTTGGGAATGCCCTCACATCCGCCTGGAATGGTGTCTCGTGTTTTAGAGCCGCCCCAAGCACAGCAATACTGGCGCTGCTCTTCAGATAGCTGCATTGCATCGGTAAAGTCTGCGTTTTCAATCACGGCTCCAGTGTGTTTTCCCGTTCGATAATTGGGCGGTTCCAAACGGCTTCGAGGACTGGCATCTTCGGCTTTACCATGAAAAAGCCGGGTGCCGTTCAGGTCGGCTCCGCAGAGCTTGGCATCGCAGAGAATGGTGCGGCAAAGGTTAGTTTTAACTAAATCGCAAAAGCTGAGGTCGGCACGGATCAGATTTGCTTCACTTAAATCAGTCCACCGTAGATCGGTTGCCGCTAGATTTGCGCCTGCTAACATTACGCCCAAATCAATCACCCGGATACCGCTGAGCAAGTCTTCTTGATAGCCACCCGATCCATCTAAAATGGCGCGACCTAGGCGACGATCGCGCCGCAGGGGAGTCAGCAACCGCGCCCGACTGAGAAAGCGAATAATTTTGGCTTTGCCGCCCGCATCCACACTGCTGAGGATTGCCGCTGTTCGCCCTTCAGCGATCGCCCGCTCTTGGGGCCAATCCTCCAGCAATCCTTCATCGTCCAGCACCAGTTCTGAAACGCCCTGGAAGTAGCTATCAATGGTTTGCTGCTGCGTAATTAAGTTTTGCTGAATTGTTAAATCACGCGAGATGATATATTGCCGCCACGCAATGTAAACCGCGAGAATGGCAATCAAAATCTGCCCAATTGCCCCTAACACTTCACCTGTGGCACCGATCGCATCCCAACCGATCGCCGCTAGGGACGCGCCCAAACGGTTAAAAAAGCCACTAAATTTGAGCAAACCCAGCAGCGCAATCCCACCAAACACACTGCCAAATAAAATGGCGCGTTCTTGCTCAGGAATAATCTCTAGAAATAGACGGCGCAATGGCTGCCAGAGAATTTGTAGCGAAATTGCTAGAGCAACCAACGAACCAGATAGCCCCAGCCAAACACTATCAAGCAGCAGCCCGACCACCATAATGGCGATCGCTAAAAACAAAATCAGAATTTTTGGAGTTTGGTTGCCGCCATCAGAAGTGTTGGAAGAAAAAGGGCGATCGAATATTCGCTTTGTTTCTCTAGCACCATTGCGGCTAAATCCATTTCCAATCCCCTTTGCTGGTTCCAAGGTTGGCTGCGTTACTCGGTCTGCATGGGTTGCCAGGGAACTATTCTCAGTCAACTGAAAATCAGCAAGCGAATTAAGTTGTGGGCTAGCAGCAGGTGTATCGGATTTAGACAAATTTGGATCAAGGGTCATGTCTAGCGTCGCATCAACGACTGAACATCTGCCCCATACTACCGCAGTCGTTCAAATCAGCGAAACATACTGCTGACTGAGCTATCTTCATGAATTCGCCAAATCGCTTCTCCAAACAAATTGGCAACCGACAGAACTGTTAATTGAGGAAAGCGGTGCTGCTCAGCAATGGGAATGGTGTTAGTCACAATCACTTCCTCAAAAATTCCGCTCGATAAACGCTCGATCGCTGGAGGAGAAAACACCGGATGGGTAACGCAGGCATACACTTGACGTGCCCCTTCTTTCCTCAGCAAGCGCGCCCCCTCCGTGATGGTGCCAGCCGTATCAATCATGTCATCGACCAGCACGGCGGTTTTACCGCGCACATCGCCAATCACATTCATCACTTCAGCCACATTGTGAGCTTGGCGACGTTTATCGATAATTGCCAGCGGGGCATCCCCCAGCTTTTTAGCAAAAGCTCTTGCCCGTGCGACACCGCCCACATCCGGCGAAACCACCACAATGTCGGATAGCTGTTTGCTATGCAGATAGTCGAGCAGCACCGGGGAGCCATAAACATGATCCATAGGGATATCAAAATATCCTTGAATTTGAGCGGAGTGCAGATCCATTGCGAGGATTCGACTGGCTCCTGCCTTGGTAATCAGGTTGGCAACGAGTTTTGCGGTGATAGATTCTCGCCCAGCAGTTTTGCGATCGGCTCTTGCATAGCCATAATAAGGAATCACTGCGGTCACTTGCCGTGCCGATGCTCGCCGACAGGCATCGATCATGGTCAGCAGTTCCATGAGATGGTCGTTGACCGGGCGACAGGTTGGCTGTAGGAGATAAACATCGCAACCCCGAATCGATTCCTGGATTTGAATATACAGTTCGCCATCTGCAAACTGTTTGCGTACCATGGGTCCTAAATCGATCCCAAGGTAGCGTGAAACTTCGTGGGAAAGTTCCATGTTTGCTGAACCAGACAGCAATCTCAGGCGATTGTTGTCGTTAAACGATGGCAAGGTGAGTTGAGGATTTGGCAATGTGGAGCGAGTCACGGCATACCATTGAGCGCAATCATGGAAATCTTATCACTAGCTTTAATATTCATCTCCAGCAGTTTCCCTCAAAGATGTTGCTAAATTGGCACGATCGCGGCTAATTGACAGCATAAATAATGCTAATTATTGGGCGATCGCTGATAATATCCTGTGATTTTAGCGTGAAGTTCAATCCAGTAGCGCACTGAATTACAGTAGTCTGTGCAGGTCTCACTGCATATAAAATCGTTCTATCCGCTAAACGTAACCGTGTGAACGCAGCAATTTGCGATCGCAATCACCGAAAGAGGCACCACAGAATGGGTTTAAAAGAGCGCATCGGCGACGACATCAAATCAGCCATGAAAGCCCAAGACAAGATCCGGCTGGAAACAGTTCGCAACATTAAAAAAGTGATTTTGGAAAAAGAGTCCGCTATTCGCCCCACAGGGCAAGAAAGCCTGACCTCAGAACAAGAAATCGAGATTGTGGTGCAGCTTGCCAAACAGCGTCGAGACTCGATCGCCCAATATCAGCAGGCGAAGCGCACCGACCTTGCCGATCAAGAAGCTCAGGAATTGACCATTTTGGAAGAGTATCTACCCAAACAACTCTCTGACGACGAAATTAGCCAAGTAATTGAGGATATTATTTCTCAATCTGGGGCAACTTCCGCCAAAGATATGGGCAAAGTCATGGGAGCCGCCATGCAGCAGCTCAAAGGGAAAGCGGATGGCAAAAAAGTCCAAGAAATGGTGAAAGCTAAACTAGCAGGAGAGTAGTTTTTAATTTTGAATTCTTAATTTTGAATTAAAAGCTCAAAACTCAAAACTCAAAATCATTCTTATGCAGGAGTTACACCTCTACCTATGCGCCCCTCTCTGCCTGTTGGAACTATCTTGCAAAATCGCTACCGCGTTCTCAGTATTCTGGGTCAGGGCGGGTTTGGTCGCACCTATTTGGCAGAAGACCAAGGACGGTTTAATGAACGTTGTGCCCTAAAGGAATTGACTCCTGCCCAGGGAGGGGACTACGCGCTGGACAAATCTAAGGAATTGTTTCAGCGGGAAGCTCAGATTTTATATCAGATTCAGCATCCGCAAATTCCGCAGTTTCGGGCGACGTTTGAGCAAGATCAACGCTTGTTCTTGGTGCAGGATTATGTGGAAGGGCAAACCTATCGGGCATTGCTGGATCAGCGAAGAGCGCAGGGGCTGGCGTTTTCTGAAGGGGAAGCGTTGCAATTTATGCGGCAGTTGTTGCCGGTGATGGCGCACATTCACAGTAAAGGTGTGATTCATCGCGACATTGCACCTGACAACGTGATTTTGCGGCAGCAAGATAGCAAACCCGTATTAATCGATTTTGGTGTGGTGAAGGAACTGGCAACTCGCTTTCAAACGATGACGACGGGTGTTGTGCAGCCCACCACGGTCGGCAAACCGGGCTATGCCCCGATCGAGCAAATGCAAACAGGAAAAGCGTATCCCAGTAGCGATCTCTATTCTCTGGCGGTAACGGCGGTTGTGTTGCTTACGGGCAGAGAGCCTCAAGAATTATTTGATGATTCCACAATGACTTGGTATTGGCAGCGCTGGGTGACCGTGAATCCAGGGTTTGCCCAAGTGCTGAATCGAATGCTGAGCTATCGTCCGGGCGATCGCTATCAATCGGTCAGTGAAGTGGTTCAAGCCTTACAAGCCGCTTTTAATCCGGCGGTTCCAGTTCAACCGCGATCGGTGCAGATGCCCGTGCAGCCACCGCCAAAAGCAGTATATCCCCCCGAAGCGTCTGTTTCCGCCCAGCCCCCACCTCAGCCAGCCCAGTCTCACATGCAAACAATGGCAGTGGGGCAGCGCCAGCAGCCAGAGGTGATTCCAGATCCGCGATCGCAGCCCACAATCGAAGAACCGGGTAGTTCTTTATGGGATGACCCATTGGCAATCATCGCTCTTGGCATTGGGCTAGTCGTGCTAACGGGTTTAGGCTCTTGGCTGATTATGCAAACTATTCTTAGCAATCAAGATTCATCCAACTCTCTCCCGCCGCCCATCGTCACCCCGACCGTCACTCCAACGCCGACCCCAACACCCACCGTTACACCGACCCCCACCGGTGTAACGGTGGGTGTTGGGGTCGGCGTT
>CASBQE010000396.1 GCA_949127665.1 Synechococcales cyanobacterium PMM_0083 | reverse complement strand
TCTTTACTGAAGGGTTGTAATCTTGTGGGGTCACAATGTGAGGATGATGAGGTTATGGTTTCCTTAGTGAAGGTCAGTCGCTGGGCACTCTCAGCTTCAGCGATCGCTTTAGCAGCAGGTCTTGCTTCTTGTGCCCCCAGTGCCCCTCCAACGACAGGCGGCACCCCCGCTGTAGGCACTAGCCCCGCAGCAGGCGGTGGCGGCACTATTTCTATTAGTGGTGCTGGAGCTTCAGCCCCTAATTCGCTCTACCAACGTTGGTTTTCGGAATACCGCACGGTCAAGCCGAATGTGCAAGTCAGTTATCAATCGATCGGTAGCGGCGCTGGCATCAACCAATTTCTAGCGCAAACCGTGGATTTTGGGGCAACAGATGACCCCATTAAAGGTGAAGATGCCGCCAAGTTCCCTAAAGAGCGGGGAACGATGATTCAAGTTCCTACCACCGGTCTTTTCGTGGTATTTGCCTACAATCTTGAGGGTGTTAAAGATCTAAAGCTTTCCCGTGCTGCCTACTGTGGCATTGCAGATGGTTCGATCAAAACCTGGAATGATCCCAAAATTTCCAAGGATAACCCAAGTGCTAAACTTCCTAGCACTCCAATCACCTTTGTCTTTCGCTCAGATGGTAGCGGTACGACTGCAATCTTCACCAATCATTTGGCGAAAGCCTGCCCCAACTGGAAGCCAGGAGCAGGTCGCTCCATCGAATGGCCCGCTGGTCAGGGTGCAAAAGGAAATGAAGGCGTGACCGCTCAGATTAAGCAAGCTCCGGGCGGCATTGGTTACGTCGAGTTTACCTATGCCAGAGAAAACAAGTTGGAGATGGCAACGTTGCAGAATAAGGCAGGAGATTTTGTCACTCCTACGCCAGAGGCAGCCGCTAAATCGTTGGAGGGCGAAAAACCCAATGAGCAATTTGTGATTTCCGTCCCTGATCCCGCAGGAAAGGGCGCTTATCCGATTGTGAGCTTGACCTACGTTTTGCTCTACAGCATCTATCCTGCGCCTAAGGGTGCAACTCTTAGAGACCTGTTCACGTGGGCATTGAGTGAAGGTAAAGCTGCCACGACTGAGTTGGGCTTCATTCCTTTACCCGATGGTCTCGTAGCTGACGTTAAAGCCAAGCTTGCGACTATCGAGGAGAAGTAACTCCTTTCTTCAGCCACTCTGGGATACGCTGCTTAGAGTGGCTGAAGATACAAAGGAATCTGAACAAGTCGATTAGTGTTTTAGGGTGACGGCGGATTAGATTAAGTAGATTTTTTAACACGCTAGATTTACGATTATGGCTCCAGCAGTAGACAATAATCCGGGTATGTCTTACGAGCGCACTCAAACAGCGCGAACCGTAGACAGTGGCTTTAAGTGGGTAACAACTATCTTTGCTTTTGGCATCGTGGTCACCTTATTGGCGATCGCGCTTCAAGTCGGTATCGATGCATTTCCGGCGATTCAGAAATTTGGACTTAGCTTCTTCACGGGTGTTCGCTGGAACCCAGTCGAAGACATCTATGGAGCCTGGACGCAAATTTATGGCACACTGGTCACTGCATTTATCGCCTTGTTGATTGCAGTTCCGATTGGCGTTGGTGTTGCCATCATTTTGAGTGAGGATTTTTTACCTTCAAAAGTTCAACAGCCCTTAGTGTTTTTGGTGGAACTGCTGGCGGCAATTCCCAGCGTGGTTTTTGGATTATGGGGGATTTTCGTCCTAGCTCCTTTCCTGCAAGGTCCGATGACCTGGCTTCATCAAACCTTCGGCTGGATTCCGTTGTTCAGCACGCCACCGACGGGGCGAGGCATCTACATTGCGGCGATCATTCTGTCAATTATGATTCTGCCCATCATCTCGTCCATTTCTAGGGACTCTTTGGTGGGAGTGAACCCAAGCCTGCGTCAAGCGGCGTATGGGTTGGGGGCGACTCGGTGGGAAACGCTGTTTCAGGTGATTATTCCGACTGCGATTTCTGGAATCATTGGCGGCGTGATGCTGGCATTGGGTCGGGCGATGGGAGAAACGATGGCAGTCACGATGTTGATTGGTAATGCCAATCGACCCTCTCCATCACTGTTTGCTCAAGGGTCAACCATTTCGGCACTATTGGCAAACCAGTTTGCTGAAGCGTCTGGACTTCAAGTAGCAGCGCTGATGTATGCGGCATTGATTTTATTTGGCTTAACGCTGTTGGTCAACGTTCTTGCTGAAGTAGTCGTCAGAAAGGTTGAGATCAAGAAGCTTTAGCAGGATAGGCGATCGGTGAAGTCTATCTATCACCCCCCAATCCCAACATTTGAATATTACCGAAGTTAAGCAACCTGAGAAGTGAGTATGACCAGCCAAGAGTTCCCTGCATCCCTAGCCAAAGGCAGAAGCTTAGAACGCGCCGTAACATCCAAGACGATTTTTTCTAATGTGATGACGGGACTGGTGTTCGCGTGTGCGCTTCTTGCCCTAATTCCATTATTTGCGCTCCTGTTTTACGTAATTTCCAAAGGGGCTGTCCGGTTAAGTCCGCAGTTGTTTACTCAATTGCCACCGCCGCCTTTTCCACGCGATTCCCCTCAGTTTTCTTCGGGTGGTTTTGGGAATGCGATAGTGGGAACCTTTATGACGGTCGGGCTTGGTTCCCTGATTAGTATCCCGTTTGGAATTTTTGCGGCAATCTATCTGTCTGAGTTTGCGCGAGATACTAAATTTGCGAACGGGATCAACTTTTTTACGAATGTTTTGAGCGGAGTCCCCTCAATTGTGATGGGGGTGTTTGCGTACAGTCTGATCGTATTGGCAACTCGCTCTTACTCAGCGATGGCGGCAGGTTTTGCGTTGGCAGTCTTAATGCTTCCTACGATTGTGAGAACCTCTGCTGAGGCTTTGGAGGCGGTGCCCAGTAATTTGCGTCAGGCTTCGGTTGGCTTAGGTGCATCCAGCTATCAAACTGTTTTGAAGGTGATTTTGCCAGCAGCGATTCCAGCAATTGTCACGGGGATTATTTTGGCGATCGCTCGGGCGGCTGGCGAGACGGCACCGATCATCTTTACAGCATTGTTTAGCAACTTCTGGAACTGGGACCCTTGGCGACCCACGGCTACGTTATCGGTGCTGGTTTACAACTTTGCGATTACTCCATTCGCCAATTGGCAAGAGCTTGCCTGGGCTGCTTCCCTCGTTTTGATTACGTTAGTATTGTTTGCTAACGTGTTGGCTCGTTGGATAATCCGCAAACGTTAGCGATCGCTCAAGGGTTCTTCAAATAATTGATTTGTCGTTTATCCAGTCACTTTCCACCTACCAACATTGACCTATGACCTCCAATCTTCAGCAAAGCGTTCAAACTGATAACGTCTTCCACACAGAAAACGTCAACATTTATTATGGAGACTTTCTGGCAGTCAAGGAAGTTAACCTCGATGTTCCCAAAAACGCAATCACTGCCTTCATTGGTCCTTCCGGTTGCGGTAAAAGCACCGTGCTACGCTGCTTCAATCGATTGAATGATTTGATCAAGTCATTTCACTTAGATGGCAAGATTCTATATCACGGTCAAGACCTGTATGCACCCGAAATTGATGCGGTTGAAGTGCGGCGGCAAATTGGCATGGTGTTTCAGCAGCCGAACCCTTTTCCAAAATCGATCTACGACAATATTGCCTTTGGTCCTCGCCTACTAGGCTACAAGGGTGATATGGACGAACTGGTTGAGCGATCGCTGAAGCGTGGGGCACTGTGGGAGGATGTCAAAGATAAGCTGAAGGCAATGGGAACGGATATATCCGGTGGTCAACAGCAGCGGCTTTGTATTGCTAGAGCGATCGCGGTTCAACCCGAAGTGATTCTAATGGACGAGCCTTGCGCGGCGCTTGACCCCATTTCAACCCTGAAAATTGAAGATCTGATGCAGGAGCTAAAAGAGGATTACACCCTTGTAATTGTGACGCACAATATGCAACAGGCATCGCGCGCTTCCGATTACACCGCCTTCTTTAACGTTCAGGCAAACGAAAAAGGACAACGCACCGGGTTTATTGAAGAATACGATCGCACCGAATCAATCTTCCAGAGTCCTAAGAAAAAAGCAACTCAAGAATACGTCAGTGGTCGCTTTGGTTAAGCAATTTAATCCCATCAAAGTTTGCTGGTAATTTTTAGCTGCCAGCAACTATTGGATCAGTTTTAGGTGAGCAGAATGTTCACCTATTTTTTTACAGGCTTTCAATCGCTGCCCGTCGTGGACTGCCCGTATCGAGATAGGATAATGGTAGACTCTTGGAACCATTGCGAAATGTAAAGAGTTTAGACGTTGTTTCAATATCCCCTAACTGTATATGAAGCGCTATTGGTCTCGCTTACTTGCTTTTGTTTTGGTTCTTTTCGTTAGTTTAGGAAATAGCTCAGCCGCTTTTGCTGGCTCTACTTTAACTGGCGATTATCGTCAAGATACCGTATCTGTTGTTAATAGTCTGAGAGAAGCGCTGCAACTACCTGCGGATTCCCCAGAAAGAATTGCTTCCCAAACTCAGGCTAAGCAGCTAATTAACGATTTTTCGTCACGCTATCGTCGGGATGGAGCCTTGTCTAAGCTGCCCTCGTTTACCACAATGCGGACTGCCTTAAATTCTTTGGCAGGGCACTATAGTTCTTATCCTAATCGCCCTGTGCCACAGAAGATGAAAACTCGACTAGAGCAGGAGTTTAAGCAGATTGAAACATCCTTAGAACGGGGTTCCTAAGTTCTTTAATGGGTGATCTTGAATGTGTGCTTTAAGAAAAGGGATACCGATTGGTATTCCTTTCCTTTTTTAAATTTTTTGTGAAACCAACCTATTTAGCAGAGACTTGATACTCGTCAATTATTTCTTTAGCGGATGCAGGGTGTAATAAACCATTGAGTAGAGAAGCAGGACGTTGACCATGAGGCCAAGCGAACGCATGGTTGAAGGCAGCATCTTGACATGCTTGCAATTGCTCAAATCCAATCACATCATGAGTTAAAAGATTTTCATACTCGAAAGGCAGACGAACGTTATGCAGCCCAGCATTATCAGTGCAAATCGCAATATCCACGCCCGCGTCAAAGCAGCGATCGAAGACTTGTTTTAGCTGCGAAATATTATCCAACGTCCCTGTTTGTAGATAGGTTGTGGGACATATTTCCAAGCACTGCTTCTGTTCGGCAATTTGCTTAAGCAGGTGAGGCTGTTGCAGCGGAATTTGGATTCCGTGACCGATTCGCATTAAGTAAGGTAGAAGCTCGGCATGGCAGCCATCGCGAGTTTCATAAAGGTGCCCCGTCGTATTTAAACCCAGCGATCGCGCATAGGCATAGAGACGCACAAACTCTTCCATCCGCTCTCCATAGTGATTATCGCCTCCCGCTATATCAATCCCGCACACATAATCCCGATTTTGCGCCGCCAAATCTACAATGGCGCGGTTCACTTCATAGGGCAATCTGACGTGCATACATAAGATTTGGCTGGTCACAATCGGATACTCATTCAGTTGGCTAGCCTGACCCACGACCTGCACAACTTCCGTCATTAAATCAATTCGCTGAGACTGACTCAAATGGTCAGGAGTACGAAGATAAGGCGTGTAGCGCAACTCAAGATAAGCCAAATTCTCGAAGATATACGCGCCCCGCATCAATCGATAAATGAAATAGGGTAAAGCCTCAACTGTTTGCACTCCTTCTACTAGAGTATGAAGTTCCAAATACTCATCTAAAGTATTACGAGGACGAGTGTAAAAGTCTTCAAACTCTGAATAATTAGGAAAGCGCTGGACTAATTCAGAGCCGTTGCGTTCCAAATAACGCCACAAAACTCTAGGAACAACGGAGCCTCCCAAATGACGATGAAGTTCAGCATATAAAGCCACAAAAACCTCTTTAAATAGTACTAATGGTTAAGTCGATTGCGGTAAGTAAACTGACCACAAAAAAGTTTTAGATCCTTTTCTAGATCATAGAAAACATTTATCGATTCAGGGGCAAACTGAAAGATTTCAACCCTACGAACTTAAAGGATGTTTTAAAAGTATTGAGGGGTCAAATTTAAGCCAACCGTCTGACCATAATTACGACGCAGCGCTTTTTGAGTGCCACAAATCCTTTGGTTTGCTCAGGTCGCAGCACCACCTGGACAAGCCATGGGCGTTTTGCCTCTCGAATCAAATCACTGAGCAATTCATCGGGAAGCAAGCTTCATCCCAACCCTGCTTTGCACAACCTGCGGTCTACGCCCCAAGGAGAAGGGCTTTCAGAATTTTCTGGGTCCCTCTCCCAGAGTGAAAGAAGGACTTTAATCCGGCTCCCCTTCTCCTATTTTGGGAGAAGGGATGAGGGCGTGTTTGCGAAACTGGGATGCGCCCGTCGCACATCGGGTTTATTTAGAATTCAGATCTGGCTACTCGTAATCTTCTTCATAGTCATCCCAGTTGTCTGATTTCAAAGTGCGGGGTTCCCAGTCGTCATCGAGTTCCGCATAGAGTTTCAAGGGTTTCAGATTCGCTGCGGGTGGTTCGAGTTCAACTAGATTTAGTTCACGGTCACCAATGCGATCGCTGCGGGTATTGCGTAGATTCAACGGTGCCAGTCGCACTTGACCGACTTCCTTTGGATAGCTGGGTGCCATCTCGTGGTTCATTTCATCATCTATGGATGGTAATAACTCATCGAGATGCAAAGGTTTGACGACACGAGTAATCGCCTCTTGCACAAAGGATTTGATAAATTCATCTTTGCGGTTGAGTTGAAATTGGCGCTGCACTACCTCTGTAATGCCGCCATCGCCCCAATCTTGATCCTGGCGGAAGTATTCAATAAAGCTTTTGCCTGCAATCCGGGTCAGGTAGGCAGCCGTAACCGCTTGAATGGCGCGTCCGACGATGATGCCGCCGATGCTGAGTTGCAGTGCTGTGGTCACCAGGGTAATCGTGCCTTTGACAATGCCCAAACCTGTCAAAGTTTTGGCGAGTGACAGCGCCAACTCTCGCCCCCGCTCTAAGTTAATCTCGCAGCCATAGATACGCCCAATTTCGACCACCATTTGGGCATTGATAGCGGCGGCTGCCAACATATCGACGACGGGTAACGGCGTTGCAGCAACGACTCCAGCGCCGATCCACTGAAAGCGATCGACAATTTTGTCAGCTTGGCGACGGCGTTGGGCATCAATTAACTCACGGGCTTTATCGGCAAGCCGTTGAGATTGCAGCAGGATATTGTCTGCCAGCAAGTCTTCGCCTTCAGCCCGCAGCACGGCAACCATTCGCCGAATCAGCGGCATGATGTCGGGGTCGGGGGTCAGCGTAGTCCCATCTTCCACCCGCACCGATTGAGGATTGGCAGAAACCGCGATCACATCAGAGGGGGAAATAATGCCCCGGACTCGTTCGCGTAGTCGCGCCAAGATCAGTTCGCGATCGCCATCCAAATACAAGTCAGATTTATTCAAAATCACCAGCGATCGCTTGCCAATTTCCGCCAGTGTTTTCAACGGATCGTATTCTGATTGTCGCAGATCATTATCCAGCACAAACAGCAGCAAATCAGCTTCCGTCGCCAGTTGCCGCGCCAGTTTTTCCCGCTCTGTGCCTGCTACGCCTACCTCCAGAATTCCAGGAGTATCCGTGATCACAATCTCCCGATTCATCCCTTTGAGTTCCAGCACATAGGTTTCGCCCACCTCGGTTGTGCCCATGGGTGCCCCAACTTGCCCAACCATCCGCCCAATCAGTGCATTGACGAGAGAGGTTTTGCCAGCCGACCCCGTGCCAAATACCACAACCTGCAAGTTGCCTTGGGCAAGGCTGTGTTCAATTTCTCGCGATCGCGTTAAAAGTTCTTGTCGTGCCACTTCATCTTGAATTTGCGATACCTGTTTCCGCACTGCTTTCAAGTTTTCTTCTGCTGCTTCTGCCTTCGCTGCTGGCACTTTGGGAGCTACGCGCCGTCGTTTTTTCTGCTGCGTGTTGGGCAAATAAAACAAGTAGTAGACCAGAGAAGCGACGAGGGTGCCAATCAGGGCAATCAATACGAAGATCAACAACTGCCCCAGCAACGGATAGTAGCCCACTTGCCAAAATAGGCGTTGCAGCGATTCAATCAGCCAAATCATCAATCCTAAGATGACGATAAAACCGATGATTAAAGTGACCAGACGGGGCAAACGCATAGGTGCGATCGAACGAATACCAGCTATCTGCTCCATTCTAGAGCGATAAACAGCTTACTGAAGGTTACGCGCTGATTTCAGAAGCAGGCACTTAGATGATTTAAATGCTAAAAAGGGGCACTTGCAAGCACCCCTTTTTAGCTAAAAATTAGGCTGAGTTGGAGTTAGGCGCACTTTATGGTTTGCGAATATCCTTTGCCATATTGCGGAAAGTATCCATGCTGGAGTCTGCACGGCGACGTTCACGCACTTCTGATGGAGTAGGGGTTGAAGCAGTGGTGTTAGATTGAGCAGCGCCAAAAGACGACGGTGCTTCATCCATTTTCTTTTGCTTCCTAGCGGTCATGGAAGATACTTCCGTGTTGAGGTCGGGAACTATGCCATCGATAGTTTTTGCGTAGGTGCGCTTAATATTTTTCACGGTACGCATGTAGTCTATGTTTCCCATGCTGGTTGCGCTGTCTGCATCTAAGAAGTAGGCATCAGAATTTTGCTTAACTCGCTGAGGCACGGGCTTCACTTTTTCAGGTTTTGAGATGGCAGCTTCATCGGGTTGCCGCTTAGAAAATAAACCTCTGATAAATCCAGTCACGATGTCTCCCTATCTCTGTTTTATTGCGATGTGTAAACCGATATGAATAATGATAACAAGAGAGGTGATCGCTTGAGAAGTAGAGATTGTAAGGATTTCGAGGTTTTTAGAAAAAATAGCGATCGCCCACACAATCCAATTGCTAGCCTCAACCTTAGGATTTCACTAATCGCGCCATCAAAAACGACAAAATATGAGCCGCAACTTCGGCAGCATGGTCTTGAGGTAAGGAGTGGGTTGCTTCTGGCAGGATCACCAGTTGAGCCTGATCAATCTCACGGGCGTAGGTTTCACTGTGCCAAAGGGGAATAGTGTCATCGCGATCGCCAGTAATCACCAAGGTTGGAGTTTGGAGGCGATGAATCTCTTTCTCGATGGTATCGATCGCATCTTCAGGACGAATGCGATCGACTAAGAACGATCGCGCGGCTGGCTGGCTGTTCAATTCGCCCCGCATCCAGGCAATCTTGGCTAACGTCTCTTTCTGTCCAAATAAGCCTGCAAAAGGTGCAAATCCATTTAGCATCCAATCGATCACGGGGGTTTGCCAAAGAATGGGGCGCAAATGATCATATCGTCCAGCAAAGCTATCATCTCGAATTCCCGCTGGAGCCAGCAAGATTAATCCTTTAACCGAAGTGGGATAAGCCAAAGCATACGCAGCAGCGACCCAGCCGCCAAACGAATGTCCCATGATGTAGCATGGCTCCAGTTCACGAGCCTGGATAAACTGCCGGACAAACTCAACTTCTTTCGCAACATCATATTGAATATCAGGCTTAGAGGAGTCGCCAAAACCCAATAAATCTAGCGCTACACAGTGTATTTGAGTTTGTAAATGTGCCATCAGCGGCAGCCAGCATTTACCGCTGCCCATAAACCCGTGCAGCATCAGCAAGGGTACGCCCTGACCTTGTTCTAAGTAAGCCGATGGCTGAGGATCGGCAGTTTGAAGGAAATTTAGATTGAGTAATTGAATCTGTTTATCAGCCATACTAATTGATTATTTTTATAAGTTTTCGGATGCGATCGCGGTTTCTATTTTGCTTTCAAAGGTGACTCCTTCGTAGATATCAGCGATCGCGATTTCTACCCCAATCGATGAAAGATGAATGATCGCAGAATCCGATTCATACTCTCTCAAAACCCATCCATTATCAGTTTTAATATGGTGCTCTACATAAGTTTCGTATTGACTAACTAATAGATATTCTTGGAATTCAAGAATAGATCGGTAGGAGCGAAATTTATCGGTCTTATCATAATCCTGAGTTGATTTCGATAAAATTTCGATAATCAACTTAGGGTTTAGCATCACATCTTTTCGGGTCTCTTGAAAGATAGGTTGTCCCTGAATGACATAAACATCAGGGTAAACGTAAAGATGGTACCGAGGTATCCAAACCCGCATATCTCCAGCTCGAATTGTAAAATCTCTGCCGCGTGATGCGAATTTTAGCAGCGCACAGAAATTGACAAATAATGTGTTGTGGTCAAATGAGCCGCCTGTCATCGGGACAATTTCTCCATTCCAATACTCGCTACGAAACTCGGCGGTTTCTTCCAGAGCAAGATACTCTTCGGGGGTGTATGTCTTTTGCTGAACTTGCATAGTGGCTCCTGAGTGAGAGCGTAGCGATCGCTCAATGAATTCTGAATTATTTTTATAAGTTTTCGGATGCGATCGCGGTTTCTATTTTGCTTTCAAAGGTGACTCCTTCGTAGATATCAGCGATCGCAATTTCTACCCCAATCGATGAAAGATGAATGATGGCAGAATCCGATTCATACTCTCTCAAAACCCATCCATCATCGGTTTTAATATGATGCTCTACATAAGTTTCGTATTGACTAACTAATAGATATTCTTGGAATTCAAGAATAGATCGGTAGGAGCGAAATTTGTCTGTGCGGTCGTAATCTTGAGTTGATTTTGATAGTACTTCAATAATCAAACAAGGATTCATTACGGTATCAGTGCGCCTTTCCTGAAAGATAGGCTGGGATTGAATTACAAAAACATCAGGATACGTATATCGGCGATCGCGAGGAATCCAAACGCGCAGATCATTAATAAACGGTTCCCATTTTTTGCCGCGCTTTGCAAATTTCAGGTAGGCATAGATTGTTCCTGCAATTCGATTGTGATTGATTGATCCGCCTGTCATGGGCACAATTTCTCCGTTCCAATATTCACTGCGGAACTCAGCAGTTTCCTCTAGGGCAAGATACTCTTCGGAAGTGTACGTTTTTTGCTGAACTTGCATAGAAAATCCTTTAGATGAACAAGCGATTTCTGGAATGCGATCAGAGCTACTAATTATCCTAGCGTTTACCCTAAAAATAGCTTGTAGGCAGGATTTTGGCTTTCGTCCCAATAGCGATAGCCTAGAGTTTCAAGGAATGCCTGCCATTCTGCCATTTCTTCGGGTGGCACCTGCGTTCCAACCACAATTCGTCCATAGTCTGCACCGTGGTTGCGGTAGTGAAACAAGCTAATGTTCCAGTTGGGACTCATGCTAGTGACAAATTGCATCAGGGCACCGGGGCGTTCGGGAAACTCGAACCGATAGAGCAGTTCGTTGTGGGCGAGGGGAGAATGTCCGCCAACCATATGCCGTAGATGCAGTTTGGTGAGTTCGTCGTCGGTGAGGTCAATGGTTTTGAAGCCACAGTTTTCAAACTTGATCACCAGTGCGGCAGCATCGGCGCGATTTTGAATTTGCACCCCAACGAAGATATGCGCCTCTTGCTGATCGGCGATGCGATAGCTAAATTCAGTCAGGTTGCGATCGCCCAGGCATTGACAAAACTGGCGCAAACTGCCCGGTGCTTCGGGAATGTTGACCGCAAAGACTGCCTCTCGACGTTCGCCAAATTCTGCCCGTTCTGCCACAAACCGGAGGCGATCGAAGTTCATGTTGGCACCGCAGGCAATGGCGATCAGGGTTTGTCCGCTGATCTGTTCCCGCTCGACGTAGGCTTTGGCAGCGGCGATCGCCAAAGCTCCCGCAGGCTCCAAAATTGATCGCGTGTCTTCAAACACATCCTTAATCGCCGCACAGGTTGCATCCGTATCCACCAGGATCACCTCATCCACATACTGCTGGCACAGGCGAAAGGTTTCTACACCCACTTCCCGCACTGCCACGCCATCGGCAAACAAACCCACTTGCGGTAAACGAACTCTGTGTCCCGCTTTCAACGATTGCGACATGGCATCTGCATCCACTGGTTCCACGCCAATGATTTTGATCTCAGGACGAATCCGTTTGACGTACGCCGCAATGCCGGAGATTAACCCGCCGCCCCCAATCGCCACAAAAATCGCATGAATCGGCTGCTGACACTGGCGTAAAATCTCCATGCCGATCGTGCCCTGTCCCGCAATCACATCCGGGTCATCAAACGGATGGATGAAGGTCAAGCCCTTCTCTGCTTCTAGCTGTCGTGCATGAGCATAGGCATCATCATAGGTATTGCCATGCAGAATCACCTCGCCGCCTCGCGCCTTGACTGCATCAATCTTCACCTGAGGCGTAGTCACAGGCATGACAATCAGTGCCGTCGTGCCCAACTGCCGCGCCCCCAATGCCACTCCCTGAGCGTGGTTTCCGGCTGAGGCGGCAATCACGCCTAACGCCAACACCTCTGGCGGCAACTTCACCATCTTGTTATAGGCACCGCGCAGTTTGAATGAAAAGACAGACTGCATATCTTCTCGCTTTAGCAATAGCCGATTGTTCAGCCGCTTGGAAAGGTTTGGCGCATCATCCAATGCCGTTTCCTGGGCGACATCATAGACACGCGCCGTCAAAATTTGTTGTAGGTAATCGCACATGATGGTTCAGATACAAAAGGCAGATGAAAAACAATTTTACGCCACCTACAGCATGAACCCATTCATCTATTTCGCGCT
>CASBQE010000395.1 GCA_949127665.1 Synechococcales cyanobacterium PMM_0083 | reverse complement strand
TTGCCAGAGACCAGGCAAAAGGCATTCTGACCGGAGTAAATTGGCACCTCAGTGACGAGCAACTGACCTGCACTGCCACGGATGGATTGCAGATCGCGATCGCCCATTTGGATCTCAAAGGCATTGGACGGAGCAAACGCTCAAAGACTACGGCAGCCATCCACTGCACTTTACCAGCCAGCGCCGTCAAAGCCGTCGTGAAAGCGATTGAAGGGATGGAGGTGGATGAATGCAACGTCACCTATGATGACCTTACCCAGAAACTTCAGGTGCAACTGGAGAGCGATCGGCTCCATCATACAATTACCACCCAAGCTTTGCAGGGAGACTATCCCGATGTGGTTGCGATTATCAACCAGCGGTTTAACTTCACCCGCAGTGCCACCCTCAGTCGAGGTGATTGGGTCGAACGCCTCAGCCGCCTGAGTGCTTTGACCCATAAGGATAAACATGACCTATTGCTCACCTTCGAGAGCAGTACCCAAACTTTAACCCTCACCATTGAACAAGTGGGCAGTAAGGGCAGGCAAGTGATTGAAGCGACCCTGGATGATCCGGGTGGCAGTGAAAACGATCATGGCACACCTCCGTTGGATTGCAGATACAGAAGCGATCGCGATTCAAGAGCAGGCGTTGATGGCGATCGCTCGTCTTTGCGATGGTGGGCTGCGAGATGCATTGCAATTACTGGCACAGGTGCGACTGTTGAGCGATGAGGTAACTGTAAGTCAGGTCATCGAACTGGCAGGAGGAATTGCCGAAGATGACTTGCTGAATCTGTTGCAGGCAATCTCTGACGGTGATACGTTTCAACTTCTGCAAACATCGCGCAACCTGATCGATGCAGGCAGATCGCCCAAACTCATTCTCTCCAGCTTACTGCAAACCTATCGAGATTTGCTGATTGTGCAATCCGCTCCGAATCAGCGCCATTTACTGACCAGTTCTGTTGGTTATACTCAGCTTCAAGTCATTGCCCAGGAATGGAGCCATGAAACAATTCAAGCTGGACTGACGCAACTGCATACCAGCGAGAGACAGCTTCGTTTCAGCGTCAACGCTCAAGTCTGGCTGGAAGTCTGTTTATTGAACCTGCTGCCGAAGCCGACTCGTAAGTCCAACGCCTCATCTCCAGCACCGAAGCTTTCTAGCCAAAGCAATGGGAATGGTCGAATCAGCCCTGAGTCGCTTTGGCAACAGGTGATTGATACGGCTCCAGGCAATGCCAAACGCCTCTTGAGCCGAGCCAGAATGCAAAGTTTCAACGGTAATCATGCTGTGTTTGCCGTCGAAGAACGCTATTTAGAGAAGTTTAAAGCGAATGCTCCTCAAATTGCTCGTCTGATTCAAAAAGTCGCTGGTGGCAGCAAATCTGTAAGTTTGGAATTTGAACTGGCAAGCCTCGTTTAAGAATCGGTATGATCCAGGGGCAGGAGAGCAAACCCTAACCACAATGCCGATGGAAGCTTCAACAATTTCTCAACCTGTTAGCAATCTAGCACTCAGCGATCTGAGGGACAAATTTGAACTGAGCCGCGATCGGACTGATCCGCTCTTTGAACAATGGTTGCATGACGCAGAGGCGCTGTCAGACTTCGAGCACCAAGCCCTCGATCGACTCAAGCGCAACTACGAAAACATCATCGAAACGAATCCTTTAGAGGAAGTGGTCAAGCTGGTTGTGGTTTCCCCTCTACTGGATTTAGCCGGGTTTTATCAGCCTCCTTTCTCGATTCGTGCTGAAGTTTCAACCAAGTTGGTTGTGACTGAAGGAAGTCAGACGTTCACGGGCAGCATTGATGTGTTGGTCGTCAAACAACGCTTGTGGGTGCTGGTTGTCGAATCCAAGCAATCTCGCTTTGATGTCACCTCTGGTATCCCTCAAGCCCTCAGCTACCTACTGAGCCAGCCATCTGAAGCGCAACTCCCGGACACAGATATTGGCTTTGGCATGGTTACCAACGGGCGGAAGTGGTCTTTCTCAGACTCAAGCCTCAGCAAATACCCGCCTACATGCAATCGAGAATCTATCAGGTGATTGAAGTGCGGGAAGACCTGACTCAGATTCTACAAGGACTGAAGGTGATTGGTGCTCAGTTGTTGTAGCAGCAATTATTGGTAAACTAATGAGGCTGTTTTAGAGAACTTGCCATGCCGACCACTAAACAACGCATTACCGCTTTACTCAGCACTTTGCCCGATGACTGCTCGTTGGAAGATGTGCAATATCACCTCTACGTGCTGACAAAGGTGGTGGCAGGGTTGGAATCGGCTGAGACGGAAAGCGTTGTTTCTCAAGCGCAGGCAGAGCAGCAGTTGAGCAAATGGCTTATTCCGTAAATTGGTCGCCTAGAGCGATCGCCGATGTGGATGCGATCGCGAACTACATCGCCCGTGATTCCCCAGCCTATGCCAGTGCTGTGGTTGAAAAGATTTTGGAAGCCACTCGCAACTTAAACACATTTCCGCTGTCTGGACGGGTGGTGCCAGAATTTGGTGATGAGATGCTTCGAGAGAAATTGGTTTACAGCTACCGCATCATTTATCAAGTCCAAGACCGAACCGTGACAATCACAACGGTCATTCATGGTAAGCAGCTTTTGTAGAGCGAGCGCGCGTTTTCTCAGAATTACTATTACTGCCATTGCAAATGACTGCGCTAAAAGTCACAAGGCGAATAACACACCCAAAATTGTTCCTTCTACCGCTTTTCTCATTTCCCCTGACTACTGATATTCGATAATCAGGGGCTTTTTCATTCAGAAAGTGACAACTATTATGCCCACATTACTTTTAATCGGAGACGACTCCTATGGCATTCACCAGGAGATTCGCCAACTCAAAAGTCAGCTAAATCCAACCTGGTTAGCATTCAACCATCACCGCTATGGGGCTGAGGAATTAGCGGACGCGATCGCCACTGCTCGCACTCCACCCTTGGCAGATAACCAGCGATTGGTGATTGTGGAAGACTGTTCGTTCAATCAGTTCGGTGACCGACAACTCAATTTATTGCAAGTGTTACCCCAATTGCCTCTCAGCACAACGCTAGTCTTCACGGGCAAAAGCATTGACAAACGGTTGAAACTTACCAAGCACCTGCTCAAGCACAGCACCCTCCAATCCTTAGAACTCATTTCACCCTGGCGAACTGACTTGATTGAAACAGAAATTAAGACCAGAGCCAAGTCAATTCACCTGAGCCTATCCGTTGACTGCATCGACTATCTAACACAGGCGATCGGGAATAATCTGGCACGCATGGATGCTGAATTGGAGAAACTGAACCTCTATGCAAATGGTCAGCCGTTAAGTCTTGCCTCTGTCAAGTCCTTAGTGCCCAACACCACCCATAGCAGCTTACAACTGGCAGAGGTGATTAGACAGGGCAATACGGCTCAAACTGTGCAACGGCTCCATGCGTTGCTGTCTAGAGCCGAAGTGCCGCTGGTTATTCTCTCAACGCTGCTGACCCAATTCCGCACCTGGCTTTGGGTCAAATGCGCCTTGAGTGATAAAACCCGGCGTAAAGACTCAGAAATTGCTCAACTCTGTGCAATCGGTAACCCAAAGCGGCTTTACTACCTGCGTCAAGAAGTCGCTAAAACGTCTGTTTCCAGTCTGACTCAAACTCTGACGCGACTTTTTGAGTTAGAGGTGACGCTCAAGCAGGGAGCCAATTCTGACGTGATGCTGCCAACGCTTGTCGGGATTGCACACCTGTTTCAACCAATTAAGTAGGCTTCATTGTCGTCGTTGCGTTGTCTTTTCTTTCTTCTTTTCCCCTGCCGGGGATCTTTTTTGACCTGCAAGCGTGGAAGAAAAAGACGATGGCAACGCCCAACTACAACACCCTACTCCAAAGCTTTTGGAATCCAACGGTGCCCAGCCCAGAAGCAGCGGTCAGTCCCAGATCGCTCAACCCTGAACCATCCCCCGATGATATTGCCCAGTTCTTGGGCGACCAACTGCTGTGGCAAGAAACAATCCCAGCCCAGGTAGGAGAGGCGTATTCAATGCCCAAATCTCTTCCACCTGCCTTGAAGCAAGCCCTGAATGCTCAAGGGTTTAGCCATCTCTACTCCCACCAGCTAAAAGCGCTTAAAGCTATCCGTGCCGGAAATGATGTGATTCTCACCCCTCCTACCGCAGCAGGTAAAACCCTGGCAGCCTATGTCGGCATCCTGGAAGGCTGTCTGCAACAGGGCTACCGATGCCTGTCGTTTTATGGACTGAAAGCATTGGCAAGTGATCAGAATAACAAGCTGCAAGCTCTAATCAACGCTATGCCGGAAGGTGAACCATTGGTATTCGCCAAAATGACGGGTGATACCAGCAAAGAAGCACGAGAAACCCTGCTGGCGACTCATCCCCATGTGATTGCCCTCACCCCAGAGTTGCTGCACTACCAGCTTCGCACTACCTGGAGGCTGGAGGGCTGGCAAGCATTCTTCCGCGACCTGCGCTACGTGCTGATTGATGAGTGCCACACCTATCGCGGGGTGTTTGGAGCTAACATGGCACTGCTGCTAAAGCGCTTGAAACTTGTCGTGGCTAGCTATGGTGGCAATGCTGAAGCGTTGCAGTTCATCTTTCTCTCTGCTACCTGTGGGAATCCAACCCAACTGGCTCAAATGCTCTCTGGACGCAAGCAACGGCATAGTCCAAAACGCTTAGTTTGGTTGAAGCAAAGTGGAGCGGCAACCGCAGCCAAGCGACTCCTGGTGACTCAGCCTTCCCATCACACCAGTGCGGATGTGGCACGGATTATGCTGCATTTAATGCAAAAGGGATTGCGAGGGATTACCTTCTGCAACAGCCGCCATGCGGTCAAGTCGGTGGCGGAACTGGTGACTAAAGAAGCCAATCTCCAGCATCGTACAGATCTGGCAAATCGAGTTGCAGTGTTCTACGGTTCTCTGGATGACCAGCGTCGATCGCGATTCAAGATCAAGCATTGATGGCAATCGCTCGTCTCTGTGATGGCGGATTGCGAGATGCATTGCAATTGTTGGCACAGGTGCGACTGCTGAGCGATGAGGTGACCCCAAGTCAGGTGATTGAACTGGCAGGAGGAATTGCTGAGGCTGACTTGCTGGCTCTGTTGCAGGCGATCGCTAAAGTCCAAGATTAGAGTCAACAGCAACGAGAACTTATGAAATCCCAGCACGTTTGCGAAGCATGGTAGCACCTTCATAAGTAACGTTGGCTCCTCACCACAGAGCCAGCTTAAATGGGAGAACTTTAGAGTAGCCAGTCGGACTTTCCACAGCATTTCTTGTATTTCTTACCGCTACCGCAAGGACATGGGGTGTTTCGATCACGCCCCTTCATCTTTGGAATGTGCTTTTTAACTGGTTTTCTCTCACTTAATTTAATAGTCTCAAAAGTTTCTGGTAATCCCTCGATACCCAATGTAATCTTATTTCCGTGTCTTTCTATTACTGAAAAGTATGGACTGTTAGGATCTGTATCTTTCTCCTCAATCTTGAATCCGTGAGCTTTGAACCAATCCTCATCAAATATGTGTGAGAAGTCACCATCTAAAAATATCATTGGCGACTCTTTAAGACGTTCACTAAAGTCAAGATTTCCAGTTCTAAGATAGTATCCAGCAAAATCTAATTCATCAGAACTTAAAACAGAACCGTGAAGTCTTATTCTCTGGCGGATATAGTCAAGAAATTTTTCAGGAGTATCTAAACGACTAAGCAAAAGTTCTAAATCAAACTGAGAGATCGATAAAGGATAAGGATCATTTTCTGATTTATTTAGAAGGAATGAGAGATTACAAGCCAAAGCACCAAATGATTCTGCTGTGACTGTCATTAACAAACACTCATCATAGTCACTCTTCTTAAAGCTACATAAAGCCTGTTTTTTCTGATTAAAAAATACTGCGTTTTCCTGAGACAGAAGATAATTACGAGTTCGTAATGCTTGTTCATATCCTTTCTGTATTGAAGCTTTGAAGTCACTCTTGAGCTTATTGATATTTCCTTCTGTATGTAGGGGATCTCTCAGTTCTTTAGCTTTTATCTCACAGAGAATCAATGTGCGCTGAAAGGAAATCAATAAATCTGCTTCAAACTCTAAGGGATTTTTGTATCCGTAATAAGCTTCCTCAAATATACTATTGCCAGGAAATATTTTTTTAAGCAGTGAAACAGTCTTTCTTTGGGTAAGTTTATCTCTATGCTCTAAGTAGCGAGATCGAAGGCTGCTATTGCATAGCTGGTTTTGGAGAGCTATTGGAAGCTTACGTGGTAATCCAGTCACTTCTGGAACATAATATTTTCCATCTTCAAGTTCTATGAGAAGTTTGATGTCAATATCATTAAAATCGGTTGGATATTGAAATTTTTGGTTAATAGAACCTGGAAAAAATGAAAACTTATTGAAGTACGCTGTCAAAGCTGATTCTGGGAAAAGACCTATAAAGTCTTTTGGGGAAACTTTAAAAGAATCAAGAAACTTAAAGGTATTCTTCTTCAACTTTTCACTTGTTTCCCTGAATTGAGGATCTTCTTTTGCTATATCTCGACTTGCTTCAAGGGAGATCTTATTATTGCGGAACTGATGCCATAGATTAACCATCGGTTCCATTGCCTCTGCGTAATCTTGAATGCATCCATCATATTGATCTCGAACTTTTTCAATGATTGCCAAAGATATATCTATGCTCTGCTGGGTCGTTAAACCCATTTCAGGAATGAAGAATTCTTTATCAAATGCCTCAAATCTTTCGAGCGTAAATTCAATAAACTGTTCCGAACTACCAAGTTTAGGCTGATGGAGTGATTCAAGGAAGGCTGCAAGACCCGCACCATATTCTCTGACTTTTTCTGGATCTTCGCTCCCATCAAGGCTCGGTCGTGTGATCCAGAGTTTTATATATTCCTCAAAAACTTTTTCTGCAAGAATAAATATTTGTTCAACTGATTTGGTTTTATCTCGTAAAGTCTTTTTACTTGACAATCGCTGAGATACTATTAGTCCATAAATGTAATGAAATTTTTGAGTGAATCCATCAGATAGCTTTGTTGGTGATGAAGGTGTTTGAATTGCATGAATAAGCTTTTGATTGAGTAAGCTCATCAGATATACAGAATTTACCTTCCGAATTTCAGCTTTCAGAGAGGCTACTAAACCCGTAATTTTTTTATCAAAGTTTGTGTCCTTCATGCTTATATTCTATCAGCGCCTCCAGAGACGGGATCGCTGAAGTGCAAAAAGTGGGTGGAATCGCCGCCTTTATCGATGCCGAACATGTATTTAATGTCGAGTATGCCAGGGCGATCGGGGTGCAAACTGACCAGCTATTGATCGCTCAACCGGATTCCGGTGAAGCCGCATTGGAGTTGGTCAATTGCCTGGTGGCATCGGGCAAAGTTGCGCTGGTTGTCGTCGATTCGGTGGCTGCCCTGGTTCCAAAAGAACAATTGAGAGCTGAGATGGAGCATTATATGCCTGGACTGCACTCTAGGCTGATGAGCAAAGCCCTGGGACGACTTGTGAATCAACTCAATGCCACTCAATCAAACTGTACGGTGCTGTTTATCAATCAATTGCGCTACAAACTGGGAGTTGTCTACGGCACTCCAGAAACCACAACCGGTGGCAATGCCCTGAAATACTATGCGTCGGTTCGGCTTGAGGTTCGGCGCATCATGACCCTGAAGCGCGCTGATGACGAATATGGCATCACGATCAAGGTCAAAACTGCCAAGAACAAAATCGTGGCTCCCTTTCGCAGTGTGGAACTGAAACTCGTCTTTGGCAAAGGTGTCGAGCCTTGACTGTCAAACTTGATGGGTAAGGGAATCCTCTATCGCACCCAGGGTCGAAATCGTGCTTTGGGTGTTGCCTGTTGCTGTGCAGTCTTGTTGGGTGGAGTCGCTGGCGTTTTGACCTCTGATGCTTTGCTTGTTCCTGTAGTCTCTGCTGTTTTAGGCTTTGCAGCAGGGGTTGTCCCCTCACCGTCCGGCAGTGGCAGTAATTCTTCAGCCGCTGCAATCCGCTCATAAAGTGCCTGAGTG
>CASBQE010000394.1 GCA_949127665.1 Synechococcales cyanobacterium PMM_0083 | reverse complement strand
TTCGGGCGGGCTTTGCAGCAAGGTTTCTCGGTCGGCGAGCGGAGTCATCTTGATAGGCTTCATATTGAAACCTTACCGCTTCTATTTCATCTGTCAAGGCTGACCTGAATCCTTACCTCTAAACGATTATCAGATATTCGCTTATAGTATATTGATCCTAAGGTATTCTGGGCATTTGCCCATTTATAAGGATGACTTTCCTTTGAACGATGTTTGAGAGAATTACGACAGGCTTCAATCGCTTTTTCTATATTTTCTTTTACCCCCTCTGCTACTCGTTCTGAGTAAACAGAAGCTAAATTATTTTGAGCCATAGACCACTGCGCAGGATATTTCTCTTCAGTCCAAATCTGTATTGCATGGTGATAGGCTTCAATAGCTTGCTCTAAATTTTCTTCCGTATTGCCTAAAATTCGGTTTTTATAGGAAACACCTAGACTGTTATTATTTCTTGCCCAGTCATATGGAAAAGTACTTTGAGTGAAAACTAGAGCAGCATTTTGATAAGCTGCAATAGAAATTTCCCAAGCGTAAGCTCTATTACACAAAGGAAACTCACTAATTAGTTTTCCAAAATTGCTAATTACTCTAGCAGCACTATGTGCTGCTTCTAGCTCTAACTTAGTTAGAAGCTTTTTCGTCCATTCTATAAAAGCCTTTAAAAAGTGCTGATTTATTTTTTCTAGATTTCTTTCTAAGAACTGATGTAATAGTTGTGGGCTTGTTGAATTTGCAGAATAAAAGTGCAGAGTTTCATTCACAAAATCTAAATAGTCTTCATGAGTCATCGTTTCTAAGTACGAGAGTATTACTTCTAACTCGATAAATTCTTCAGCAAGATTAACCTTGTATTTTTATCAGTTGTGCTATCAGATTATCAGCAATCTTAAGTGCATTAATCGATTGCTTATTAGTGTTAAAACTACGCCTTGAATTACTGTTATTATCTATTAGCAAGTCTTGAACTGCATAAGGGCGATCGCGCTCCGGCAAGGTGAGGCAGCGTTCTAGATGGGTAGCTATTTCAGGTAAGGGGCGATTTTCCCAGAAGGGGCGGGCTTCAATCGCAACTGGATCATCGCTCATCAGAAAGGTCACGATCGATTCAATGCGTGAGGAAAACAAACCGTTCTCTACTGGCTCATCCTCGCCCCATTGCTCTAACCAATCGCCATCCACATTTTCGACATACAGATCCACAAAATTCACGCCATGCTCCAGCCAGTCTTGCTGCATCTGTCTAGCGGCGGCGAGAGCTTCAGCAAAACTGGGAAGGTTCGATGATGGCTGAGGGCTGTTGTTGGATGGCATGGATCTAGCCATTGAGAATGGCGGTAAACTTGAGTTCCTTTCCCTATGAAACTTTTCGGTAGGTGCCTAGTTCTAGAATATCGCTGTTTTCCAGCGCCAGAGTCGCCAGTTGCTGAATGTAATCTGGAACTCCAGGGTTATAGCTGACGAACAGCCCTCTCTCTATTCTCCAAGTTTGCAGCGTGATTTTCCAATCTGCATATTTTTGTTGAGAATATTCATCCGACAACGTAGTGATTTGGGTGCAAAGCGATCGCTGCTGCCGATGACTCACAATCAAATCGGTTGCCATTGATAGATCAGCAATGTAACGATGCCAGAACTCACCCTCTTGTTGTTTCACGGCTTTGGCAATGGATTTAATGGTCGAGTCGTCTGCCTGACTAAATACTCCAGTCATCAGTTTTTGCCGCCAAACATAAAACTTGGGATCATTTTCTTCCAGCCACCGGGGAAATAAGTCACTGAACCAATACCGCTCAGGAGGAGTCAGTTGAAGTAATGCAACCCGTTGATCTTCCACTGAAAGTTCAGTTTTGAAAGCTAACCAAAGTTTGGCATCCGTAGTCACTTCTAGCAAGAAAGCCATCACAACTCGCTTTGCCGTTAACGCCCCAGGTTTCAAATCTTTGATCCAGCGGTTGATTTCTTCTAACCGTTTTGCCAATGCTGGATTGACATTGGTCGCTGCTTGACTCAAACGTTTGAGTTCTTTCTGAACATCCTTACCTTGCAACGTGAACTCCTCAAAAAACAATAGACTCACACGCTATTTTGGCAGGAAGAAGGGATGACTGCTTGCTATTGTTCTTAAACCTATCTGAACACTTTTACTCCTTGCGATAGAGACGCGATCGCTTTGAGGTGATCACAGCAGCAAATAATCATTCTACCCCTTCACTTAAAATTGAGGCAAGACAAAGGGGCGATCGCCCAACTCATGACAGAAAACGATTTCCTAAAATGAGTCAAGGCTAACCACCTCTAGGAACCACCTATCTACACGATGAGTGTTTTAACATAAGATTATCCGTTTGCGAAAGAGTTCATTGTTGCCAAAAAGGACGGCAGAGAAAAAACAACAGCGGGAAGTAAAACTTTAAAGTAAACCTACTAAGGAACAGGATTGATTCATAAACAAATCCGATGTTTACGCCATTTCAAGATAGCGATCGTGAGACGCTATTTGTCATCTAGCATTCCATGAACAGGGGTTTTTGGCACATTTCCAACATCGTAGTTTAATGCCGCTAAAAGTGATTGAAAACCCAAAATAATCGGCAACGATGCCAGCATTACAGTGCCACTCGTCGCAGTAATTTCAGAAGTCACACTACGAAACCACGCAAACGAACCAAAGATAAAGCCCATACTCAGGAGTATTGAGCCAATCACAAGCTCTAACGAACCAACATTGAAATCCCGCAAAAAGTAATTGTAGAAAATGCGTTTAAGAAAGCGAACGACATACTTATTCGGAAACTCTAAAAGAACTCGACTAATATTCAAACTGCTCACTTCGCCGTCGTATTTAGCATTGACGGGCACATCACAAACTACGGCACGAATTGTACTTAAGCGAAATAACATGTCACTTTCAAAGAAGTATCGCCTAGCAACTTTGTGAAGAGGAATCATATAAAGTATTTGAGCATGAATAGCAGTATAGCCATTTGTCGGATCCATCACGTTCCAATAGCCAGTGCAGAGTTTATTGATGAAGGATAAGCCCGTGTTTCCAATTAAACGGAGCATTGGCATTGACGCTAATAATTTGAGGTCAAAGAAGCGGTTTCCTTTGGCATAGTCTGCTCTGCCACTTAAGATTGGATGAATAATTTTGGGAATCAACTGCGGATTCATTTGACCATCGCCGTCAAGCTTAACCACGATAGTGGCATTGTCTTTGAGTGCCTGTTGATAACCCGAAATCACTGCTCCACCTACCCCTTGATTTTGGGAGTGAAAGATCACTGAAACCCTTAGATCAGCGCACTCAACTTCTACATAGCTGCCAGTGTTGTCGGGGCAAGCATCATCAATAACATAGATCAGATTGACCTCTTCACCAATTTGAGAAATCAGCGACAAGATATATGGTTTGGTGCGGTAGCAGGGAATGACGACTGCAATCACGGATAGCATTTCCGTGGAGCTTTGGGATTCTACTATCCTTTGTTTTGAATAGGAGTTAACCAGCGAAAATTGATGCATATTACGATGATTCAGGGAGCGGGGACTAATTTCGCAGAAAAGGCGCTGATAGGAACACCAACTTCATCTGAAGCCAATAACTTGGGTTTGGAGTCAGTGATTAATGTGATATGAGCATAGCGATTGAAAATTATATTGAGTTCTGCTTCTGGTAAAGCTGGGAAGAATCGTCGGAAAAAGCTAATTTTTGGACTCGGCAGGACATGGGAGATGGAACGATAGCCCCAACCGTTTAAGGTAGCTCCAGGAAAACCTGTCACTGCGATGGTTTGATCGGGGCTTGTGAGTGCCTTTTCATCCAACACCTGGGTAATAGCTGTTTGCGGACGATTGAAAATCTGCCAGGCAGGTTGAATCGGGTTAAACGTCCCAAAGGCAATACAGTTGACCAGCAAAGCAGACGCAAGTAGCACAGTATGATGCTGATTGATTGATAATCGGTTGGTGTAAAACGCCAGTAAAACGACTGGAATTAAAATAAGCAAATCTAGATAATCTACTGTAGATCGATTGAGTTTGTAGACAACCCAGGCGGCAAGTGTTAGCCCAACAAACAAGGCAACTCGGCGATGGGTAAGTTGTAGCCCTAACTGCTGTGCCAGAACTGCGACTATGATGACCAGCAGCAATCCACTAGCAAAAAACATTCTTGTGGGCGCGATCCGGTTCCACAGCAATGGCGCACCGACCCACGATGGTAAGGGAAGAAACATCCAGCACCAGATAGCGATTAAGCCAAGCCCTAAGATGCCGATCACCCGTTTAAGCTCATTAGTTCTCAACTTTTTCCATGCGGAATAATTGAGAAAACACAAAACTGCTAACGTGTAGAAAGTGCCAACCGTGCTAATTTCACAAATGTTGGTGTTCTTAAGCATCGATCCATGTCGATGAATTTGAGACCTAGGGAAGAACTGGGAGATCCATTGGGCAAATTGGGTGCCGCCACCCGATGTGATTCTCTGTCCTGGATAAATAGTTGAAAATCCCGCTATTAAATAATCTTGCAAATATAAGCCGGCGGTTGCGATCGCGGCAAAGCTGGCAATCAACAAGGGAATCAGGATTTTCCAACGCAAATATTTGGGGCGAAACGTCAGCAAAATTAAAAAGCCTGAAAACGCTAAGGAGATAATCGTTGGCGGGTAAAAAAAAGCAAGAATCCAGCTAGTCGCAATCCAATAAAACGTCGTGAGTTTTAGATACCACGGCACCTTCCAATCTAAGACGACAATTAACCAGGGAAAGATGGCAAACGTTGGACCTAATGCCGTCCACCAATACTGCACATACCCAGTGAAGAAAAGCATAAGAGACAAGAGACAGGCATGGACTTGAGAAATGCCAATGACAGAGAACAGCAATGCATAGCCAATGATGAATAGCGCAAAGCTGGCGTAATGATGAAACGAAAAAGCATAGGATGGATTAACGATTCTGTAGAGCCACATATCCGGCTTAAACAGCAAGCCCCAATCGGCAAGCGGCATCGAATAAACGCTTCGCAGGTCTTCGTAGTAGGGAGATGTGTGATTATACCGAGCGAATCCGTTATTCACAGTCGCTTGCGTTAATGGCGTGATAACTTTCCACTCGTCACTCCGAATTGATCGAGGCTTTCCAAATACGGGAGCCGAATCTCCGACCTCAAAAAAATTGAAGGCAAGGTTGTAAGACGAGGGAGACCACGCACTACTTACATAAACGACAGCGCCCACTAGAAGCAGCATTATGACAAAACCAATGGGGCTAAACGCCAACCGAACTCTGCCGATTTTCATGGGATCACCTCAACCTAGTGCCGTTCGGCTAAATTAGAAATGCAAAAAGCCTGATTTATCGGGCTTTCAAGCTGTTGACATATTGTATTCAGTAACAGGATTTGTGTATAGCCTAACGGAATAGGGTTTGAAAGCTCGAGTTAGAGGCTGTCTGTAGTGTTTGACAGTACTAAAATTGGATGTTTTGCATAAGCCCTACTCTAAATGCATGTCTTAAAATTTGATTAATGGTTTTGGATTTTTTAACGTGCATCAAATGCCGTCATAGGTCGATGAGCATGAGAATAACCCCAGCGATCGCAAAGCCATAAAGCGAGATTGCTACGGCGGAAGATCAAAAGACTGTGGCAGAATAAACGGGATGTATCTGCTTCCCAGTCAAGCGCCTCCCTTAAATCTTATGACTAAGTTTGTATTTGTGACGGGTGGCGTTGTCTCTAGCATCGGTAAGGGGATTGTTGCTGCAAGTTTAGGGCGGTTGCTAAAGTCCCGCAACTATTCGGTTTCCATTCTCAAGCTAGATCCTTACATCAACGTTGATCCGGGCACGATGAGTCCGTTTCAGCATGGCGAAGTGTTTGTGACGGAGGATGGCGCAGAAACCGATTTAGACTTAGGGCACTATGAGCGCTTTACCGACACTTCCATGTCGCGCCTAAACAGCGTCACTACTGGCTCGATTTATCAAGCGGTGCTGAATCGGGAGCGGCGAGGAGATTATCAAGGCGGTACGGTGCAGGTGATTCCGCATATCACGAATGAAATCAAAGATCGGGTATTGCGGGTTGCAAAGAATACCAATCCCGATGTGGTGATTACCGAAATTGGCGGCACGGTGGGAGACATTGAATCTTTGCCGTTTTTAGAGGCAATCCGTCAGTTTCGGAAAGATGTGGGACGGCAAAATGTGCTGTATATGCATGTGACGTTGGTGCCGTGGATTCCAGCGGCAGGCGAGATGAAAACTAAGCCGACTCAGCATTCGGTAAAGGAACTGCGATCGATCGGAATTCAGCCGGATGTGTTAGTGTGCCGCAGCGATCGCCCATTGCCAGAAGGTTTCAAAGAAAAAGTATCGGGCTTTTGCGATGTGGCTACGGACTGTGTGATCTCTTGCCCTGATGCCAATAGCATTTATGAAGTGCCATTATTGCTAGAACGCGAAGGCTTAGCCCATCAAGCCTTGGAGCTATTGCAGCTAGAACAGCGTGAGCCTGATTTAACGCAGTGGGCAAGATTGGTCGATCGCCTCTATCACCCAACGAAGTGCGTAGAAATTGCGATCGTCGGAAAATATGTGCGCTTGGGCGATGCCTACTTATCCGTAGTGGAGGCTTTACGCCATGCCGCGATCGAGTTAGACAGTGCCCTCAATATTCGCTGGGTCAATTCTGAAGATATTGAGGCTCAAAATCCCGAACAATTCTTGCAGGGTGCAGACGGCATTATTGTGCCTGGTGGCTTTGGTGCCCGTGGGATTGATGGCAAAATTGCGGCAGTTCACTATGCGCGATCGCGTCAAATTCCCTTTTTAGGGTTGTGTCTAGGAATGCAATGCTCCGTGATTGAATGGGCACGACACCTTGCTCATTTAGAGGATGCCAATAGTTCAGAATTTAACGCTGATGCCCAAAACCCGGTGATCAACCTGTTGCCAGAACAGCAAGATGTTGTAGATTTGGGCGGCACCATGCGCTTGGGTCTATATCCCTGTCGGCTTGCCCCCAACACGCTCGCTTTTAACCTGTATCAAGAAGAAGTGATTTACGAGCGCCATCGTCACCGCTACGAATTTAATAACGCCTATCGCAATCTGCTAATCGAGTCCGGCTACGTCATCAGTGGCACCTCGCCCGATGGACGATTGGTAGAAATTGTTGAGCTTTCCAATCATCCCTTCTTCATTGCCAGCCAATTTCATCCAGAGTTTCAGTCTCGCCCTAGTCAGCCTCACCCTTTGTTTAAAGGATTTATTCAAGCAGCGCTTGCCCAGCAAGAACCAACGACTACACACTACGGTGCTGAAGTTGCCAATGTTGCACTAGATAGGCACGATTCATCTGCCTTTATTGCTCCGGCTGAAGTTTCTTAATGCACTCCCTATCCAACAGTCAACTGCCACGCTAGTTTTGCCGCGCCCACCATTCCCGCTTGATTGCCCAATTCTGCCTTTAAGAGTTGCAATCCAGCGCGGGAACAGGGCAGCACCCTCCGTTCTAGCTCAGTTTGAATTGCTGGGAAAAATAGGTCGGCGCTGGCACTGACCCCACCGCCAATGATGACGGCTTCGGGGGACAGGACGTAGAGCAAGCTGGCTATCCCAGCGCCCAAATCATGCCCATAGTGCTGCCAAAATTCCAAGGCTTTAGCATCCCCCGCGATCGCCATTGCGCCCAGAGTATCGGGTTCTAATCCAGTCCGGCGACGAATTGCCTGCACCGAAGCATATTGTTCTAAAGATCCTTGATTGCCGCTGTTGCAGGCAGGTCCATCGGGGTTGAGGGTAATCAGCCCTAGTTCGCCTGCTGTGCCGTGGTGCCCGACAAATAGTCTACCGTCGAGAATAATGGCTCCGCCTACGCCTGTCCCAAGAGTCAACAAAATCAGGTTGCGAAACCAGCGTCCTGCCCCAAGCCAAGCCTCGCCCATCCCCGCACAGTTGGCATCGTTGGCAACGGTGGTAGGTAGCCCAGTCTTTGCTTCAATCCAATCCGCCAGCGGCACATCATGCCAATCCTTTAAGTTGATCGCAACTCTGGCAATGCGCCCGGTTGCGTCGGCAGGACCGGGAGTTCCAATGCCGATCGCCTGCGCTTGGTGATTGGGATCAAGTTGGGCGATCGCGTCAATCATTGCTCTGACGACCGCTTCTGGGGTAGACGGTTGTGGCGTGGGCACCGTTAACGACTGCAAGCAAGATCCATCGTGGCTAAACCGTCCTAGCTTGATCGCAGTTCCCCCTAAATCAATTCCCAAAACCTGCGGCTTTTCTAACCCACCATCCATAAGTAGCAATCCATCGTACGCGGCTAACGTGCCATTTTAAGCGAATACATGACCGCTTTGGATTCGCAACCGCGATCGCAACGTTAAAGAATACCTAAACGGATTGCCTGACGCATCGGCAAATAACGAACAGCATGGGGTGACATACTCACGGGTCGCAGATTGCGAGGAAATAGTCTGGGTTTGGTTTTGAGCAACGTTGTCGTAATTTTGGCGGCATGGGCTATTTCAGGATTCAATAGCTGCTGGACAGTGTTGTGTACCAATCCTGTAGAGATCGCGGCGAATGCTGTCAAACTAGCTGCAAAGAACCCAACAATCTGCAATTTCATGGAATACCTCTTGCCCAAATAAATAAAAATAGCTAGGAAAGATCAACCTGTTTCCAACTACGGGTTGAAACGTGAGTTTTCCGATTTCCCCTTAAACTGAAGGATGCGACACTTGGCACTAGAGAAGCATCAGGAGTTTCACAGGACTTTATGCCGAGGTTTGGAGGAACAACCGCATTTCTACGCCAAACTGGATGAGTGCTGAGTTGGACAGGTTTACTCAGCTAAAAATCGCTGTATTTCTGCGATCGCCCTTTCTTAGGCAGTTTCTGGAAAAGAATCTCCCTCTAAGAGCAGGTTTTTACCATTGATCGATCCGTGTGGAAGGCTGTCTGTCAAACCTGCCCCAACCATTGGAGTAGCTTTTTTCTCAGAAATCTCCTTAATGCTCAAATTGCTGAGTTGATGGCTGACTTGCTCTTGCCCAAGCGCTGCGGCAAGCGGCAAATGTGTTGTAAGCAGATCGCCTTTTGGCAGAAGCCAAATCATATAAAATGAAGCACGAACGCTGTATCCGATTTGGATGAAGTCATGCCCCTACCCACTAGCAAAGCTAAAACCCTGAGAGAAGCCTATCTGATTTGTGATGTGGAGCCGCTGGAAAGCGAGGATATGGAGCGCTACTATGTGCCCCTTGAAGCGCGAAATGACGCGATCGGCAACATTAATATGAAGCTGGATATCCTGCAACCGGGTAAGCCCATGACACTATTATTTACTGGGCATATTGGTAGCGGCAAAACTTCTGAACTGAACCGACTGAAGCAGAACTGGGCTAAGCAGTTTGAAACAATTTTTTTGCAAGCGGAAGACGAGACTGATGTAAACGACATCGCGTTTACCGATTTGTATCTACTGATTATCAAGCAGGTGGAAGTAGTTTTACGCAAGCATGGTCTAAAATTTCGCCCAGATGTTTTGGATAGCTTTGAGAATTGGTTTCGCCAAATCACCGAGGAAACTGAAGAATCCGTGGCGAAGTCGATCAATGTGGAAGCGGAAGCCAGCCTCGGATCAGAAGCGCCCTTCATTGCCAAGCTGCTATTTAAGCTGGTGGCAAACATTAAGGCAGGTTCAACCGAAAAACGCACCATTCGAGAAGAGCTAAAGCAGGATTTTTCCCGCTTTAAGACCGATATCAACCTGTTGCTGGTAGATGGTTTGAAAAAGTTGCAAACCAAGTTTCCGGAGAAAAAAGGCTTTTTAATTATTGTGGATGGCTTGGACAAGTGCCCCCGCGAGGTCGCAGACAAACTGTTTTTTGACGATGCCTTCCAACTTCAGGGGTTGCTTTGCACGATACTATATACGGTGCAGATCGGCTCACTCTATACGCCTCGTGGTATCAACAAGTCAGCCTTTCCCGATGATCCTGCCATCGTGCCCATGGTCAGGGTGTATGATTATGAGCGCGATCGCCTAGAACTTGCCCATTGCCAAGACGGGCTAGACGCAATGGCAGCACTGATTCGGCAACGGGTCGAAGTGAACGATATTTTTACCACAGAAGATCAACTCTATGAGGTTTGCAAAGCCAGCGGTGGACATCCCCGCTTTTTAATGCAAATTATGCGGACAGCGTGTTTGACTGGCAGCAGCAAGCAACATCCCAGGCTCACAGATGACGATATTACCTATGCGATTAAGCAACTACAATTTCGGTTTGAACGAGAACTGGTGCTAATGACCCGCGCTTATCCGATTCTGGCAGAAATTGCGCTCACGAAAGATGTGAATGACGATCGCGTCAAAGAACTGGATACCGATAAAGTGCTGTCAGAATTGCTGTTTAGCACTGCTTTGCTGGAGTATAACGGCATGAATCGCTGGGTTTATCCCAATCCTTTCGTTCGGCGGAGTGAACTTTTCCAACGCGCCGTTGAGCAACTCAATGCTGAACCTTAATCTGGATGCGGCAAGCCCGGATAACGCTGCGGCAGAGTTTCTTGGCTATAACCTGGATGCCTTGGCAGAATTAGCAGCCTTTGCCGATTTTTCGCAAGGGTTTACCATTGCCTTTGCCGAAATCAACTTTTCGGGAGATGCAGCGCGGGTGATCGCAGCATTAAGAAGACATCCGGCTTGTGCGACTATTCAGTTTGCTGAGGTGATGCTAGATGATCCCAGATTAACTGCGCCGCTGAGCCAACTCAAACTTAAAGTGGCAGGATTGCAGCGCCAGCCAGACCGGAAACTGGTGTTAATGGTGCAGGGCTTAGAAAAATCGATTGGGATTACCGGCGAAACTTCCACGCCCGTGCTGCGAGATTTGAACTACACCCGCGATCTGTTTCCCGCCCAACTGCCCCATCCGATTATTTTTGTGCTGCCTGACTATGCCTTGCAGCGATTGGCAAAGACTGCGCGCGATTTTTGGTCGTGGTCGTCGTCGGTGGTGCGGTTTCGATCGGCTCCCCAAACCGTCACGGATGCTAAAACGCAAACCTTAGATCCGCAGCGGCTACACTCCAGCGATTTGGCGACCGTGAAGCAAGAGCGAATTGACCAATTATTGCGCCTGTTGTCGGAAAACACGCCCTCACCGACCGCTGACCCGATATTACATGCTGCTCTACGGCTGAATCTGCTGCAAGAGTTGGGCGATGCTTACAACAGCCTCTCGAATTTGCGGCAGGCAAAGCGCTATTACCAGCAGTATTTAGAACTCGCAGAGCAGATTAATGATCAGGCGGCTGTGGCGGATGGATTAGTGAGGCTGGGGCAGATTTTGTATCGCCTGGATGACCAACATCAAACTGCACTGGCGTATTATGACCGCGCCCATAGCCTCTACCAGACGCTGAACAATTCCTGGGGAGAAGCGAACACGTTAAAAGCGATCGGGGACGTGTTGCAATTTCTCGACCGTCGCAGTGAGGCGTTAGAGAACTACGAAGCGGCGATGGGGATTTATCGCCAAGTGGGAGCACGGTTGGGAGAAGCCAACACGTTACAAGCGATCGGGGACGTGTTGCAATTTCTCGACCGTCGCACCGAGGCGTTAGAGAACTACGACGCGGCGATGGGGATTTATCGCCAAGTGGGAGCACGGTTGGGAGAAGCGAACACGTTAAAAGCGATCGGCGACGTGTTGCAATTTCTCGACCGTCGCACCGAGGCGTTAGAGAACTACGACGCGGCGATGGGGATTTATCGCCAAGTGGG
>CASBQE010000393.1 GCA_949127665.1 Synechococcales cyanobacterium PMM_0083 | reverse complement strand
GCCGGATCAAACACCTGAATTTCTGTGAGCAAGTCGGCGATCGTCCAGGCAACGCAATGACTTTTCGCCTGACCTGCGACAATCACCGCATCAAATTCCAGCAGAGTTTGAATCAGCGAGGTATTTTTCTGCGCCAAAACATCACCTTCCATACTCTCCATCACTTCTGGACGCAATACTGAATAATTTTCAGTTAAAGGATGACTACCCTTCAGTTCAAATTGCGTTTGGCTGCTGCGAGCGATGCTGTGAAAAAACATTGCCTCTTCCATTGCTGAGACGATCGCGTGTCCGATGCCGCCCAACATGGAATGATAGGGCCACACTGTCAGAGGATATTTGCCTGCATCAGTCAGCTTTTTAGTGTAATGCAAAGCATGACGCTGTAAGGCTTCGAGGTTACCCTTGGCAACGCTAGGGGCGATCGCGGGATTGACTCGCCAAACGCCCTGCTGCACATCCTCAAAAGTAATCATCGTCGCGGCTGGAGTTGGATGTTCCCCGGCTGCACTCACCCAAAAAATCGGATGGAAAATCTGCATTGCCGTGTGTGTATCCATCGTCGGTGTAATTTGAGTAATCACGCCCAAATTGCGATAGATAAACTCACACAGCCGCCTGCTGTCATCCACTGCGCCCATGCCCGACTGCCCACCGACAAATAGTTCAAAATCGGGAATACAAAAAGTGTTTTGCACATCGATCGCCAGCAAACAAATGCGCGTGGTGTCCGCTGCCGCAGGCTGAAGATTGTGCTGCTGTGCCCACAATTCCGCTTGAGCAGCGCGATCGCCATAGGGCACCCGCCAAACATCTTTCACCGTTTTCGGATTAAAGTGGGTCGGAATGGGCAATTGGACGTGAGTCATGGGCAACTCCAGTACAGTGAAGAGATTGATTATCATTCATTATAGTCAATTTTAGTAAAAACTACCATAATTGATCGGCATGACGATTTTGGTTGATTGGCATAACTTGCTATGTTACCGAGTGATTTATTAATTCATCGCTATGGTGGCGAAATTGTAGTGCTAAAGCGGTTGGTAATCAACTCAGCGAATATGGCGATCGCGACGGATTTGATCCAGCAGTTTCAGGAGGCAAAAGGCGGCACCACGGACGAACTGAATCGCCAACTGCAAGAACTCGAAGGCGAAGATACGGACTATCCGATTAAGCGCGGATTGGCTCACCTCCTCAGCGCTGATGCCTGTTGATAACACTATCCCTTGGACGATTACGCTTGCTGTATCTTAAAATTTCTCTGTCAAAGAATTATTGCCAAAGGACGATCGCGCTTTTAATTCCCAATTCTATTGACTTAGATTACTCCGCTTCCCCAATTAGCGTAAACGCTGCCCAATCGAGGGGGCGGGGATAGGTTTTCATCGTTTCTAGCATTGCCTGCCGCAGTGCTTTAGCTTTATCGGGCTGTCGCTGCAAGGCTTGGTAAAACGACACCATCAAATTTGCCGTAGACGCATCGGAAACTGCCCACAGGCTAACCACTACACTAGAAACGCCAGCAGAAATAAACGCACGAGATAGACCGACTACACCATCGCCCGTGATTCTGCCGCGCCCGGTATCGCAAGCACTCAGCACCACTAGGTCTGCTTTGAGGCGCAAATCCAAAATCTCATTGCTGTAACAGGCTGTAGGTATGCACTTGAGTATCAAAAATAGACACTCGATACAGGTCGCTGAGTCCAGGACGGAGGGCATCGAGTTGAGTCACGGCGGTTCGCAAGGTGGTTTCGGCTTCTGCCAGTTTGCCTGCGCCAAATAGAGCGTGTGCCAAGTTGTTTAACGCGGTGCCCGTGGCTGCTGGATCGTTCAGCGATCGCCCGATTTCTAGACTTTGACGATGATGGGCGATCGCTTTAGGAAAGTCTTTTAAGTCTTCATATGCCAGTCCCAAACTGCCTAGCGCTTCTCCGACTAAATGGCGATTGTTGAGTTGTTGGGCGATCGCTAAACTTTGTTGATAGTAGCGAATGGCATCGTCGCGCTTCCCTAAGCTGTGCTGAGTAGAACCTAGGTTAATCAGGGTGCTAGCTTCTCCAGCCCGATTTTTGATAGCGCGATGAATCGCCAAACTTTTTTGAAAGGTGGCGATCGCCGCTTCATCCTTGCCCTGGTTGGCGTAAACCGCTCCCAGATTACTCAGAGCGATCCCAGTTCCAGTGCGATCGCCTGATTCCTCAGCCAACTTAAGGCTTTGCTGATAGGCGATCGCCGCGCTGTCATAGTCACCCACCGCTTCAAAGGCATTTCCCAGATTCAGCAGCACCTGACCCAAACCGGGGCGATCGCCCAATTGCCGCATCAGCTTTCCCGCTCGACGATGTGCCTGGATTGCTGAGGCATAGTTGCCCAACATTTTGTAAGCAATGCCCAAGTTACCGAGCGCCCTTGCTTCACCCGCTTGATCATTCAGCGATCGCGCGATTAATAAAACAGCCTCTAATGCCTCCACCGCGTCTCGATAGCGTTCTCCCGTCACATACGCCATGCCCAAATTGGCTAGGGCTGTGGCTTCTCCCTGACGATTTTTGACTTGTCGATAAACAGACTGAGCTTGCTTCCAGGTCGCGATCGCTGGCTCTATTTGCCCCGCTTGATAGTAGCGATCGCCTGCTTGCAGCAATTGCTCAGCCGAGATTTCTTTCTCCACTTGATTAAAGGGTTGGGAAATCTCAGCGTAGATGATTGTTGGACTGGTGATGATTAAAACAGTCGCGATCGCCCCTAAGCCAAAGGAATACCAGCGCCTCATTTAAACAGACCCACTCAAACGCAACATCGCTGACTCCGTGATTCATACAATTGATTCATGAGGCTATTTTGGCGGAATTGGTTCCCCTAAAATTCTCAAAATTTGAGCATCATCCTCAGCCCCAGCGCAGGGATTATTTCGATTGCCTAAAGTTGAACATTTTGGGTGTCCGCAGCCGACACTGCGATCGCTGGCGCACAGGCTAACTCTCCCTTCCGTTCAAGCCCTCGTTGCAATGGATCGCCGACTGAATCTGCCACACCTGAATTCTAGCCACAGGAGCAGGAGTAGCCGCACTACTCGAACCAGTGGTGGTGCCTCCCCCATTAGATCCGGCTGGGATAGTGGGAGAAACGGCTGAAAAAATACGGCTTTGGCTAGAGCCATATAGCGTAGTGTTGCTACCAAAACCCACATAGATTGAACCCGCCAAACCGCTAATTGTGGTGGGAAAATCTACTGTAGGATAGCTAGCTACGTAGATTTCATTGCGATAAAGCGTGGTCGTAGCTGGGTTAAAAGTTGCGGCGTTCACGGGGATAAAATTTCCGCCGCCATCTTTGGTTAAAAACACGTCGGCGATCGCGGGTATCAATTTGCCAGTCACGGTCGGTCCTAAAAAGAATGCGCCATTGCCACCTTGAACTAAGATGCGCCCTTGAGTCACCGTTCCAGTCCCATCCGTCGCCACGATCGGAAAGTTGCTATCAATTAAGGTGCGGGTCGCGCCACCATAGCGAATGGTGACAGGAGCATTTAGAGAACCTGCCGCAGCACTATTGCTTTGAGCGGCTGCAATGCTGTAGACAACGGGCAGACTTTCATTGGCTGCTACGCCAAATTGGTAGTGGACGTTGACAAATTGCCCCGCAGCCAGCGTAATTCCCTTTGATTGCAAGAAATTGTTGAGGTCAGGGCTATCTTCTGAGCGCTCTCGCAAAAAGACGTTCACTTGATTTGCTCCTGCTCTCGCCTGAAACAGCCCTGCTGCATTAACATCCACCCCGCCTGCTCCTGAAGAAATAGTTTGGACAAAAATGTTGCCTTGGGTGGAGGTGA
This sequence comes from Synechococcales cyanobacterium PMM_0083, assembly GCA_949127665.1. Lineage (GTDB taxonomy): Bacteria > Cyanobacteriota > Cyanobacteriia > Leptolyngbyales > Leptolyngbyaceae > ULC077BIN1. The sequence continues at coordinate 6,690 of CASBQE010000393.1, read as the reverse complement.
GTTTGACTGCTGCCGGAGCGCCGATATTATCAGATATATTGACCGCGCCTTGAATCACCAAATCACCTGTGCTAGCAAGGTTAATGATTCTGTCGTTGTTGTTAGAGCCAGCGCCCGTCAGGGTGAATGTGCCATTGATCGAAATCGGCGCATTCGCGTTAATCGTGGTGGCCGCCAGGGCTAAATTACCGGGGTTGGGGTTGGTGGTGGCATCCACGGCTTGATTGACCGAGATCGCGGTATTGGCGGCGATCGTCACATTGCCTCCATTCAGCAGTTGGAGAAGTTTCATGGGCAAGATCCGAAAGGTCGTTCCGGCTCCTCCGTCCCCAGCTAAGATTTGCCCATCATTGAGTTGAGCATCATCGGTGCCAAGCGCGTCAATCAACACGACATCCGGGTCTAGTAGCAATTGCCCTGACTGTCCAGCAGGTGCGGTTAGATCAACGGAGCCATCAAACAAGAGCGTTTGCTTGCCTGACACTTCGACAAATCCACCACTCCCAGACTGTGAACCGCCACGAGCGCTGATGTTGCCGAAGAACTGCGTTGTGCCATCTGCCCAAACGATCGCCTGTCCTCCATTTCCGGCTTGCAACGCATCCACCCGAATCACAGAATCACGGCTGACGTAGGTTTGTTGAGCATTGGGAATTGTGCCTTTGCCTTGATAGTTCTCCGCCAATTAGTACCGTACCGCCGTTTGGGCCAGAAGCATCGATCGTGGCACCCACCAAGCCGACTTTTTGACCGAGTACCGTCACCTTTCCACCCGTTACACCCGCAGCATTTAGTTGATTACTCGCGATCGCGGTTCCTAGTTCAGTTGGAATTACAGTATTGGAACTCGTCAGCCGAACAACGCCATTCGCATCAACAGAAACTCCTGTAGCGGTGCTTAAGTTGCTGCCTGTAAGCAATGCTGGCAAAGACAGAGGCGTAGCAGTCGCGGGATTGAGAACGGCTTGCGTTTCGACAGGTAAATCCAAACTGAGCAAGCTGCCGTCTTGAGTGACGCGCACCAGTTTTTCGCCAGCGCCAGCCGCAATAGTGATTGTGCCGCCGGGAGCGGTGAGGGTTCCAGTGTTGATCACGGTGCCGCCCAGCAACGTCAGGCTTTGCCCTGTTCCGACTGCCAAGTTGCCAGCATTAATAATCGCTCCGGGTTGCGTTCCCAAGAAGGCAAAACTGTTGGGTGTGCTGAGCAGGGAAGCATAGTTATTGGTGCCAACCGCATTAAACCATTGACCTGCACCCAATCCGATCGCATTAGCAGTGGTAGCAGTAAAGGAACCGGGCACATTCAGACTGGCATTTGCACCAAACACGATGCCAGCCGGGTTCATTAAATATAGGTTGGCATTGCTGCCCGTCACCTGGATGCGCCCATTAATCACTGAAGCGTCGCCGCTTGTAACTCGTCCAAGAATGTTGGAGATCGCGGGATTCGATAGAAAGTTGGCAATCTGTCCCGCGTTCAGTCCAAACTGTTGAAAGCTGTGGAACAGGTTGGAGCCTGCTTGAGTGCCGCCCGTAATATTAAAAGTGCTGCCTGCCTGATTCCCCCCCGTATTGGTTCCATCGGGAGCGCTGCTGATTTGTGCCAGAGCCGGAGCATGGACAGAAGCCAGCAGAAAAGATGCGATCGCGACAACATATTTCATATCGGGAACCAGGATGAGTGACGGAACAGGTGAATTTACAGGAAGTTAACGGGAAAATTTTAGGCATAGGGCGATCTGTGGTTAAGTGCGATCGCGTAAGTCCATCCGATGCTCCAACTGTTCCAACTGATTAAAGCCCGTAAATACCCTTACTTTCTTAGGTTTTACCAACTCTTGACAATTACCCTTACGGTCAACTTCAACCAGCAATCCGTAAAGCAATCTATCTATGCCTTCTGCATTCACTCTGCACTTTGAATAAATGTGTAGTATACTAAGCGTAGTCGTTATGAGTTCTATTTAGGTATGGCTATCGAAACCACTGAAAACTCAGCTATCGAAAACGTCGTGATTATTGGCTCTGGTCCCGCAGGGTATACAGCGGCGATTTACGCAGCACGAGCAAACTTGAAGCCATTTATGTTTGAAGGATTCCAGTCGGGCGGCTTGCCCGGTGGTCAACTGATGACCACGACCGAAGTGGAAAACTTTCCTGGTTTCCCGGAAGGCATTACGGGTCCGATGCTGATGACGCGGATGAAGGAGCAGGCGATTCGCTGGGGTGCGGAGTTGGTAATGGAAGATGTGACGGAAGTGGATTTTAGCCAACGTCCGTTTGTGATCAAATCAGAAGGTCGGGAAATCAAGGCACACAGCGTGATCATCGCCACGGGTGCGACTGCGAAACGATTGGGTTTAGCAGGAGAGCATCAATTTTGGAGTCGTGGGATTTCTGCCTGTGCAATTTGTGATGGAGCGACTCCGATTTTTCGATCGGCGGAGTTGGCTGTCGTGGGTGGGGGTGATTCTGCCGCTGAGGAGGCAGTTTATCTGACAAAGTACGGCTCCCATGTGCATATGCTGGTGCGGGGCGAAAAGATGCGTGCCAGTAAAGCTATGCAGGATCGAGTGTTGCAAAACGACAAGATTACTGTGCATTGGAACACTGATATTCTGGATGTGTTTGGTGAAGCGGATCACATGAAGGGCGTGAAGCTGAAAGACAGAAGCACAGGTGCAGAAAGTGAACTGCATGTTAAAGGCTTATTCTACGCGATCGGTCATACGCCCAATACTGTTCTGTTCAAAGGACAACTCGATCTGGATGAAGTCGGATACATCGCCACTCAGCATGGTTCTGTTGAAACGAATATCGAGGGCGTATATGCGGCGGGTGATGTTCAGGATCACGAATATCGGCAGGCAATTACAGCGGCAGGAACGGGCTGTATGGCGGCAATGTTGGCGGAGCGATATTTGTCGGTGAATGACTTGGTGCAGGAGTTTCATCAGACGAAAGAAGCGGAAACCCATCCGGCTGAAGTGCCCACTAAGAAAACCGAGGATGAGCAATCGGGTGAGTTCGATCCAACAGCAACTCGTCATGCTGGCGGCTATGCGTTACGGAAGCTGTATCACGAGAGCGATCGCCCTATTCTGGTTTTCTACTCATCGCCCCAGTGCGGTCCTTGCCACACGCTCAAGCCGATGTTTGGCAAAGTGATTGATGAATATGACGGCAAAGTTTACTACATCAACATCGACATTGAGCAAGATCCTGATATCGCTGAAGCTGCTGGCATTGTCGGCACTCCCACAATTCAGGTGTTCAAGCACAAAGAGAAAGTGGCTGAGTTAAAAGGCGTGAAGCAAAAGAGCCAATATCGAGAGGTGATTGAGGCAAATCTGTAGAGAGCAGGTTTCAGGGGTCAGGTTTCAGGGGGCAGAGAATAGAGAACTAGACATAAACTTTCTACCATCCATAACCTGAAACCCGGAATCCGAAACCTGACACCTACTTTTATCTAGGATGAATGCGGGGATGGAGCAAGCGATCGACGGGTTCACCGTCTTTCAAGTGTTGCTGCACTATTTCAGTCACATCTTTTGGCTTGACTCGGCAATACCAAATGTTATCGGGCAACACGCGCACTGTTGCCCCCATATTGCACTGTCCCTGACATACACTTGCAATCACTTCCACATCTGCAACTCGGCTTGCCTGAAATGCCTGCAAGACTGCCTCAGAGCCATGCCGGAGGCAGTTGACATGTTGACAAACATATACTCGTTTCATGAGTCATCCCGATCATCATTTGCCAAATCCTTTACCCCGATTCTCTGAAGATGACCCAATACAGCGCTGAATTTGGGTCAACAAGGTATCGTGGTCTAAGCCTTGACCAATCAGCACCAACTGAGTTTTGGGTTCGCCTTTCCAGTCGTCATCATCCAGTGAAAACCGCTTACCGCTCAGGTGAAAGATGTGGCGTTTGGGGCTTTCTTGAAACCACAGAATTCCCTTAGCGCGAAACACACTGGCGGGTAGCTGATTATCTAAAAAGTGCTGGAATTTTTTGATGTCAAACGGGCGATCGCTTTGAAACGATACTGAGGTAAATCCATCTTCTTCCAGATGGTTAGAGTGGTCGTGATGATCGTGACCGTGAGCAGGGTCGTGGACGCACTCGTTATGCTCGTGATCGCAGTCCGAATGATCCGCGTGGTCAGGTTCAGAATGAGCGTGATTATGCTCTTGTTTCCCAGACTCTATCTTCTCGTTCTCAAAGTATTGATCCGACTCAAATAGACCCACACTGAGAATGGCAGGTAGCGGCACCTCTCCTTTCACCGATCGCAAAATTCTTGCGCCTTCTTTCATTTCACGTAGACGAGCTTCTAAATGGGTGAGCTTCTCCTCATCCACCAAATCCGCTTTATTGATCAAAATAATATCGCCATAGGTAATTTGGCTAATGGCTGCCTGACTGTTAAACAAATCCAGGCTGAAATTTTCGGCATCCACCACGGTGATGATGGAATCTAACCGGGTCATGTCCCGCAGTTCGGTGCCCAAAAAGGTCATTGCCACGGGCAACGGGTCAGCCAGTCCCGTCGTTTCCACTACCACATAGTCAATATTTTCCTTGCGTTCTAACACTTTATAAACTGCTTCCACCAAATCGTTATTGATGGTGCAGCAAATGCAGCCATTGCTCAACTCCACCATGTCATCGCCTGTGGCAACGATTAGCTCATTATCAATGCCAATCTCACCAAACTCATTCACCAGCACAGCAGTTCGCACCCCTTGCTGATTTGTCAAAATGTGGTTGAGCAGAGTCGTTTTGCCGCTGCCCAAAAATCCGGTAATGATGGTGACAGGCAACCCAACCTTGGGCGCATCCATGACTGAAGTAGAAGTTGATGCAGATTGCATAGCGTCAATGACCGAAAACGTCAGAAAATAACAATTAGTAAAGACTAGCGCTGTGCGAGTCAAAATACTGCTTTCATTATTGCCGATCTTCTTGTAGTCTGACAGTTCACAATTTGATTCGGCGCTCACCCTAGCCCTCCGCCATTGGAAGAGGGGATCGGAAACTTCATTCCTGACACCTAACACCTGACACCTAACACCTAACACCTAACACCTAACTCCTATGGCACTCCAGATTTACAACACGCTCACCCGCCGCAAAGAACCCTTTCAGCCACTAGAACCGGGCAAGGTGCGAATGTATGTCTGTGGCGTGACGGTGTATGACTATTGCCATTTAGGACATGCGCGATCGTACATTGTCTGGGATATTGTCCGGCGCTATTTGCAATGGCAAGGCTATGCCGTGGAGTATGTGCAAAACTTTACGGATATTGACGACAAGATTATTCGGCGATCGCAGGAACTCAATATTCCCTGGCAAGAAGTAACCCACAAATACATCAGCGCTTACCAGGAAGATATGGGGCGGCTGAATGTGCTACCTGCAACTGCCTACCCCAAAGCAACTGAAGTGATCCCGGAAATCATTGACTTGATCAAAACGCTGATTCAGCAAGAGTATGCCTACGCGGCTGCCGGGGATGTGTACTATGCCGTGGAGCGCTTTCCCAGCTATGGCAAACTGTCGGGACGCAAACTCGACCAAATGGAAGCGGGCGCAAGCGGACGAGTGGACGAGGAAGAAACCTGCAAGCGACATCCGTTTGATTTTGCATTGTGGAAGGCGGCAAAACCGGGTGAGCCAGAATGGGAATCGCCTTGGGGTATGGGACGACCGGGCTGGCATATTGAATGCTCGGCAATGGTGAAAAAACTGCTGGGCGATCGCATCGATATTCACACGGGCGGCGAAGATTTAGTCTTTCCGCATCACGAAAACGAAATTGCCCAGTCGGAAGCCGCAACAACAAAACCCTTGGCGAACGTGTGGATGCACAACGGCTTTGTCAAAATCCGGGGCGACAAAATGTCTAAATCCCTGAAAAACTTCACCACAATTCGATCGCTGCTGGAAACTACCGATCCGATGGTGATCCGGCTGTTCGTGCTGCAAGCTCAATATCGCAGCCCAATTGACTTCACCGATGAGGCGATCGCGGCGGCTGAAAACGGCTGGAACACATTGAAGGAAGCCCTTCAAGCCAGCGAGAAGTTTGCCAAGTTATCCGGCTGGTCAACCGATACCCCAGACGCGCTCAATCAAACCTTCGTCGATCGCTTTAACCAGGCAATGGATGATGATTTCAACACGCCGATCGCGCTTTCGGTGTTGTTTGAACTGGCAAAAGACTTACGACGTGAAAAAAATTTACTGATCCATGAAGGTGAAACACCAACGCCAACAGAGCAGTTGCATCAAAAGTGGTGGACTTTGATTGATCTGATGTGTGTTCTGGGATTGATGGAGAAACGTCCAGAGATTTCTGAGCTAGAAATGGGTTCTAGCACTGGAATGGAGCTTGGATTGAGCGATAGTGAAATTGAAACCTTGATTCAGCAGCGGCAGGATGCCCGAAAAGCGAAAGACTATGCCGAGGGCGATCGCCTTCGCGATCAGCTTGTGGCAAACGGCATCACCTTGATCGATCAGCCCAGTGGTATCACCCGTTGGTATCGGGCATAGATCGGCTACACTTTTGCTACTGAGGACTGTTTTTATAAGTGGCGATCGCTTAAGTCATGACAATGGATGCACACCAGATAGACACCTTTAACCAAAAAATGGATCGCATTGCCGTCAAT
>CASBQE010000392.1 GCA_949127665.1 Synechococcales cyanobacterium PMM_0083 | reverse complement strand
CTTTACAGTCACGGGAATGCCGAAGATTTGGGACGGGTTCGCCAACGATTGGAACATCTGAAAAACTTAGGCGTTTCCGTGTTTGCCTACGACTATCGCGGCTATGGCACCAGTCAAGGCAAACCCTCGGAACAGAATGCCTATGAAGATATGGAAGCGGCGTATCGCTATTTGACTGAGACGCTGGGGATTTCACCCAGTCAAATTATTCTCTATGGGCGATCGCTGGGCAGTGGCACCAGTGTAGAAATTGCCAGCCGCGAACTGATCGCCGGATTAATCCTGGAAAGCCCCTTTACTAGCACCTTTCGCGTGATCACCCGGATTGCGATCGTTCCCTTCGATCGCTTCGATAATCTTCGTAAAATCGGCACCGTGCGCTGTCCGGTGTTGTTTCTGCACGGCACCCAAGATCGGCTGATTCCCCTTCACCACAGTGAAACTCTATTAGGTCAAGTGCGATCGCCCAAGCGGTTATTGGCGATCGCTGGAGCCGATCACAATGATTTACTCGAAATCGCTGGCACTCAATATGACCAGGCTATTCAAGCCTTTCTCCAGCAGTTAAACCAAACCTTAGTTCCTCATTTTTAGCTCCCGATCTGTCATTCGTGGAAGCTGCGATCGCACAGCATTCATGGTTTCTAGCCACTGACTCAGTTCTGTTTCACTGACGCGGCGATGACGAGCAGCCGTGCGGAGCAAGGTTTGCAGTGGGTCGGCGGGTTGCCCGTGCTGGGACCAAGCCGCGATCAGGTCATCAACCGGCAAAGGACTTGTGCCTAAACCCAAAGCTTTTTGAATGTTTAACTGTTCCGCTTTGCCAAGAGTTTCTAAGACAAATTCACTGCCACCTGCTTTGTGCAGCACACCAGCGAGTGCCTGAATATAGGCCTCGCTGTTGTTTACCGTTGGAGCTTCCACTTGTTCCGGTAAACCCAATCGGCGATTTTGTCCCCAAATGAGTAGGAGCAAAAACGCGATCGCCTGAACTGCTAGCAAGGAAAGGGGCGTTTTGCTCAAATAGCTCAACAGATCTTCTTCACTTGCTGTGCCATCTTTCGCGTCGGTGGATGAATCTTTGTAGCCGTGCAGGTATTCATCCACCCAAATGGGATAGCCCGGTTCGGTGACCAGCTTGGCGAGAAGCTCGTAATTAGCCCGAAAATCTTGATAGGCGTTGGCGGCAAGGTAAGTGGTGATCACGGAAATTAGGCGACCTTTGCCGAGGGTTTTCTGCCAAACGACAGTGCCAAAGGAATCTTGCAGCAATGGCGCACTTTTGGAGGATTGGCGATAACGGCGGCTGGTGGCAATGCGTACAATTCCCGATGGGCTAGCCACGTCTGAGGTGAAGGGTGCTTGGGTCACAAAGGCATCGGCGATCGCCCCCACCAACACCAGCACATTCCCCTGTTTCACCCACGCTTCACTGTCTGCGGATAGTTCTATATCTTTGTCAATCCGCAGGAAGGTGATGGGTTTTTTGGGTCGGGCAATCTTGCCGTTCGGTGAGTCATTCGCAGCTTCACTATCAGGTTGAAATAAAGCGTCGGCTGGCTGTTGCCATCGTTTTACAGGGTTGCCTTTTTCTTGCATATAGGCATACCAGGCACCATAGCCATCGGGGGCGCGACTATAGGTAGAGGCGCTCTGTTGTTCACTGCCACTGGGCGCAATCAGCACTGTCAATAAAATGATTGTCCCAAGGGCGATCGCCAAGATGGCAATTTGGCGGCGAGAGAGGCGCATCATGGCGTTTCTGTCTCCCGATAGGCTTGCTCACAGTCGATAAACTGCGCTTCAGAAATTTCTACATCGCCAAAGCACAACCGCTCATGGGTGCGAAACAGCACCTGGTAAGGACGTGGATTCGGCTGAGTTTGCAAAAATCGCAGGTATTCTCCATCGGTGCGGCTGCGATCGCCCGGTAGGATTTTGCGATCGTCTAACTGCTGCAATACTGCCATATAGAGCGCTTGACAGGCGGCTCGATAGTTACCTTCTTGAGCAAAGGTGCGCGATCGCACCACCCAGCGGGCTTCAGGCACCAACTCGACGGAATCTTTTCTGGCGGCATTTTTTAGACGGGAACGCCCAGGAAATAAATTTATCAATAAGTAGGGGCTGAGCAAACGATAGAGTTGCCAGCCGATCCATAGCATCAACGCGATCGCGATCGCCCAAAAACATAGCCGATACGCCCAATCTGGCACCGACCAATTTGGCGACTTGGCGGACGGAGCTTGAGCGCCACTCATTAACCGTTCAAACCACTCACCAATCTGCTGCTGCAAGAGTTGAACTTGCCAACCCAAGCTATCTTTTTCAAAATTACCAGACATGAGCAAGCTGAAAACAAAGGGCTAGACGGAGCGAAAGCGCGAATCAACGTGTCCATTATTATGCGCGATTGGTCTACCTTTCGTCTTGATTATCGCAAGCCTGCCAGCAGGCGTTGAGCTTCGGGGTTAGTGGGTTGCAATTGCAGTGCCCGTTGCAGGGAAGCGATCGCGTCTTGCCGTCTGCCCAAGGCATTTAGGGTTTTGCTTTGCAAGATCAGGGCAACAGTTAAGTTGGGGTTGAGTTGCAGCGATCGCGTAAAGGCAGTCAGGGCTTCGGTGTGTTGACCTAGCTCATGCTGGGCACGACCTTTACCCATCCAGGCATCGGCAAAGCTGGGGTTGATGGTTAAAGCGCGATCGTAAGACGCGATCGCCTGGGGGTAATCTCGCAAATCTTTGTTGAGTAAATTGCCGCGCATATACCACAGCACATAGTCATCGGGCTTCAGTTCCGTTGCCTGATCAAACGAGCCAAGCGCTGCTAGATATTGCTGCGTTGCTCCTAACAGCACCCCGCGATCGCGCCACACGCCATACAAATCAGGCTTTAGCTGAATAGTGCGATCGTAGGACTCCAGCGCTTCTGTTGCCCGATTCATCGCAAACAGCACATTACCCCGCTCATACCAAGCGGCATAAAAATCAGGCTGAATCTGCACTGCCCGATCCAGCGCCGCCAATGCTGCTGGCAACTGACCTGTGCGATAAAGCTGATTGCCGCGATTCGTCCACTCGATCGCGCCGCTGTTGCTGTCAAATTGCCCAAGCACCGGAGACGGAAGAATGGTTGGCACTTGGTTGGCACTAACGCGATTGGGCGGCGATCGGTCAATTCGCAAGCCGAGATTCAGCCCCGATTGAGGCAACAAGCGTAAAAAAGTTGTGATCGGAATGCCCGAACTAAAACCGCGCTTGACTCGTGCCACGCCGCGCTGCCCATCATTCACCGTTTCCCCTTCCGCCAACCCATGAATGCCAATCACTCGCCCATCGGTATCCAACACTGCACTGCCACTCATGCCGATTTCAGTCAGGTTGCTATAGAACAAGTCATAGCCATCTTGGCGAATGCCCTGGGTTTGAGCAATCGAAAAGGCGCGATCGCTTAAAAAGCCTGCCGTAAATTGCCGCGATTCCCGTAGGGATCGTTTCACGAATCGCGCCGCCGTAAACCCTGCTGTAAACACCGTGTTAAATCCATTATCAGACGCATAGGTTGCCAAAGTTGCTGTGCGATAGGTGCGCCGACTGATGAACGGCACGATCGCCAAATCCGCCCCTGCCAACCGAATAATCCGCGAGTAATCCACCGCATGGCGATCGCCCGCCGGAGTCACAATCGTGTATTCATCCGGCGTGCCGACCACATGCCGCGCTGTCAGCACATAATACGTCTCCCCCACGCGATCAATGATCACGCCTGAACCCGGATTCACCCCATCAATCAGCACCGTCACGCCTTCTGCAATCTGCTGCACCTGATTCGCCGAAAGCGCCTGAGCCGGTTGAAGTTGAACCAGGGCGATCGCGCCCGTGAAAAAGACCGTTGAAAGGGAAATAAATCGGTTCATGGCAAAAGGGAGTTGGGGGAAAGTTTTGAATTTTGAACTTAAAACTATTTTTCTGCTCGACACGCTAAAACGCTGGTTTTTGCGATCGCTGGGGCAAGGCAGAGAAACGTATCAATCGGCACCGCCCAACTAGACCGCACAATCAGCGATCGCTCCTGAATTTCAGGCTTAGAGCCATCTACAAACACGTAGGGATCGCCCCACAGTGGATACGGGTGCAGACTGTTAATTCCGACCACTTCGCCTTTTGCATTCAACACAGGACCGCCGCTCATCCCTTGAAAAATCAGGTTGGTATACCCAAGTTGGTAGCCGCCCACAAACGGCTGTTTGGGAATTAGAGAAACCTTGCCCGTGGATTGCAAAAAGCGATTTTGGGCTGAAGACTTATCCAGTGGGTATCCGGCTGAAATGACTGGATCATCTTGAACCAGCGCATCTGAGCGCCCCAGATCCGCGATCTCATACTGGGTTTTGCTGCGAAATTGCAGGAGTGCCAAATCATTTCCACGAAAATCTACTTTTTTTAGCAAACTTGCCGGATGCGATCGCTTATCCAGTGTTTGAATCACATAGGGTGTACCAGGAGTGACCACATGCCGATTGGTTAACACCGTATACAGTTGTCCCTGCCGCCGGATCAAGATTCCCGATCCCCCATTCCGTCCTGCCTTTACCTTCACGGTAATGGCGCGGCTCAACGCCTCCAGCGCCTTAGCATCCTGACTGGGTACTAACCGAGTGGGTTGAATAGACCGAGGCAAAAGCCCAACATCTAAGCCAGGAGGCAGCATTGCCAGATTGGCAGAGGTCGAGCAGAATTCCTGTGGCAGGAAAAGTGCAAGAGCAAAAATAGTCTCGATCACATGGGTTCTCCTAACCTACTAAGCGATCGCCAAAAAGGAGTGCGTCAAGTTTGAATTTGCCAAATCAAACACCCCCAGCAAAAAGCAGATCGCGAATCTTGCAAATCATTCAGGGCATACCCTCATGGTTTGGAGCGAGTTTCCGCACTGGTAACCCATTACTGGTGCGGAAGGGCACGGGCAACTCAAAACAGTCTAGCGGGCTGGAACTGTTGCCCCGTGCTTCCTTTTCATTAGCGCAACGCTTGAGTATAAGGCTTCATGTCAATGTATTCACGAGACCCACTTTCAAACAATGGACCCGAAGCCCCGACTCGCACATCAAACAGTTGTTGAATGGTGCGAGGAGCATTTTGACCCGGTTTCAGCGTAAACAGCACCCCTTGGCAAGGTCCACCCATTTCACTAGCAACGCACACCACGGGCTGATTGTTAACAATGCCAGTGGTGACAAAGTTCAAAATCCCCTGGTTGTAAAAGCGGTTAAACCGTTGGGAAACTTCTTGGCAACGAACCGTGGGATTATATCCAGCGTGGTTGAAGGTATGGGAAACCCAACGAATTAAAGGAACATTCCCAGTGGGAGTATTCACAAAAGTTGTGGGTGAACCTTGGGAACTTTGTCCACAGAAAAAGTAGTCTCTGTTAGAAAGCTGAATCGGTGGCGTTGGAGCGCCGCCGCAAGGGGCACCACCCGGCATCGAACCACAGGCATTCGGAACACCTGGAAAAGTTGTGGTCGTGGTTGTGGTGGTAGGAACGGTTGGAACAACGGTTGTTCCGGATGAGGTAGAAGGGCTGGTGACTGTAACTCTGGGTCTTTTGGCAAAGCTGGGTTGGCTGAGGGTAAGAGCCATGCTAAACGCGATCGCTCCAACACCCAACAGCTTCAGATACGAAGTTGACTTCATGGTGATTCTCCGCAAGTTATACGTGTAATCAGAACAAGGTTCGGGGGCTAGTCAGGTAGGAAAATAGGTAATCACGCCATTGAGCGGTGTGTTTTGCCCCATCTCCGACTTGATAACCCTCGTTCTATTTATCTGAAAACTAAACTTATTTCCGGACAACTCAAGCAGGAGAAAACAAAATCCCGCTACTTAAAAGCCTGGAAAAGCCGAAAACGCCCTCAATCCAGAGAAAAATCAGCCGATAAAAATTGCTGCGTTATGTGAAGCAAAAGGCAAAAGGCAAAAAAGGAAGGCGTTGCTGAATCTAAGGAATGAAACTTAAATAAATCCGAGGTTTGGTAGGGGCGTAGCATACCCTGCGGGAAGCAAGCTACGGGCAAAAATCTTTGCAACTCAAGCAGAACCATCTACCGAATGCTACGCCTGTACAAGGCGCTACTGCATTCAGCAATACCGAAAGAAGTACTCAAAACTCTTAATCCGTGTTTAGCGCACTCTTTCTTACCGTTGCCCGGTGACGATATAAGCAACGCGATTGCCAATGTTGGTGGCATGATCTGCCATGCGCTCTAGATGCCGAATTGTTAGCACTAACAAGACAATCGGTTCGACAACGCCTTGAACATTTTTTTGCTGTGCCAGTGAGTGATAGAGGGTTTCGTAGTCTAAATCCACCGCATCATCGCGCACTTTTACGGCTAACCCCGATTCTGCATCTAGGTCAGATAAAGCGGCGAGGCTGAGCGCCAACATTGCTCGACAGCGATCGCACATCCGCTTCACCTGTTCCATATAAGCCGGGACTGGATAGGGGAACAGTAAAATTGAAATCTCGCCCAAATCTTCTGCATAGTCACCAATTCGCTCAAGGTCGCGAACTAGCTGCATCATGGCACTCAGCAAGCGTAGCTCTTGAGCAACAGGCGACTGTAGGGCAATGAGTGTTACACAATCTTGCTCGATCTGACGATAAAACAAATCAATTTGCTCATCTTGGAGCGAAATTTGGTTAGGAGCTTCCAAATTACGTTCAAACAAAGCTTGCCGTGCTAGCCAAAAAGAGTTTTCAACTAGCGCCCCCATTCGTAAAACATCCCGCTGAATGCGCTTGATCTGTCGCTCAAACTGCACAGGGGTCGAGCTTGAAGTATCCAATAGTTTGTTTACCACATGCACTTCAAAGGTCTTAACTGTAGCTTTTTAAGGCGTGGTTTGTAACCACCCTAAATTTTCATAAAGCCGTCCTTGTCACTATATAAACCTTCTGCCGAAGCGACCATATCGTAGATTACATTTGGGCTTATCTCTGAACTCAAAGCATCTAAAGGAAATTAAGCAACGAGAAGACATCCCCCAATCAGATTGAAAATGTCAGGTTTTGCGACAAATCCTTCTTCAGGTTTACGCAATGATTGATGTATGAGGTTCGCCTAGTGCGCTATTGTAGCTAGCAGCAATTTTAGAATTGCAGTTATTTTTTGGATTCTCGTTATGTCTCAGACCACTAGCTCTCACGGATGGTTCACTCAATTGCAAAAGCAATATCCTACAGGTGCTTTGGTGACTGAACTGGTGCAAATTCATCAAGAGCGATTTATTGTCAGGGCGATCGTGCAAATTAGTGGCGTGGCGATCGCAACTAGCATGGCAGAGTCAGGCAACCTCGAAACGGCAGAAGATCAGGCGAGGCTGAGAGTTTTAGACTGGTTGGGCATCTCAGTGATCGCTAAACCGTCTCATCTTGCTGCGCCAATCACGCCTGATTCTTTGACAGCATCCATCGAGCGCGATCGCGTCCCCGAAGTTCCGTTTCCAACCAATTCCTCCATCTCGATCAGGCAGCCAATAGACAGTGGCTTTCCAATCCAAGCATTATCGAGCTTAGATTTGGAAGCAATTGGGGTAACTCCGCCGCCATTGCCTGCAATACCAGTAGATTTAGTAGATTTATCGGTGCCGTTCTCAACAGCGCTATTTCCAGAAGATGCGATGCCTGCTGAGGAAGACAGCACGGATGAGGCTATAAATAATCCGGTGGAAGAGTATTTAGCCAGCGTGGAAGACTATGGGGCAGGGTATGAAGATAGCGACCCCGAAGATTTATTATCCAAAGATGCATTATCCGAAGATCCATTCCTTGAAGATGTATTCCCAAAAGACAGATTAGTTGAAGCGGAAACGATCGCCCTGATCGCCCCCACCGATCCGGTTCGGGACGATCAGGGCGAAGAGGCGCGCTTGGTTCCTTCTAACTCAGGCAAACCCAAAAAAGCGATCGCTGAAGAAAAACAAGCGCCCGACAGCATCCCCAACAGCATCTCTGATGCCAATGAGCCAGACGACCTCTCGACCCTGATTGCCCATACCGATATTGAAATGGATCGCATCGGTTGGACAAAGCAAGAGGGTCGCGATTATTTGAAACGCACCTATAAAAAATCAACTCGCCAGCGCTTAGACGTTGACGAGTTGATGGATTTTTTGAATTATTTAAGAGCAGTACCCTCAGCCAATGGCATTTAAACCGATTGAGGGCGATCGCTTTAATTATTTTCGATTGGGTGAACAGCCGACGGGCGACGGTCAATCACCTGATCGATCAAACCATAGTTTTTTGCCTCATCCGCAGACATGAAGAAGTCGCGCTCAGTATCATCTTGAATGCGCTCTAAAGATTGCCCAGTATGATCTGCCAGCAATTCGTTTAAGCGCTGCTTGTGATACAAAATTTCTTTTGCCTGAATTTCAATATCGGTCGCTTGCCCCTGCGCGCCACCTAATGGCTGGTGAATCATAATCCGAGAATTGGGCAGACTCATGCGCTTACCCTTTTCTCCAGCACTCAGCAAAAACGCACCCATACTAGCAGCCAATCCCATGCAAACCGTGGAAACAGCGGGACGAATTTGCTTGATGGTGTCATAAATGCCCATGCCAGCCGTCACCGACCCACCCGGAGAATTGATGTAGAGATAAATATCTTTTTCTGAATCCTCCGCTTCCAAAAACAGCAGTTGGGCGACAATCAGGTTCGCCAAGTCGGAATCAACCTGTTGCCCCAAAAACACAATCCGCTCTCTGAGAAGGCGAGAGTAGATGTCAAAAGCGCGTTCACCGCGACCAGACTGTTCAATAACGGTAGGAATCATAGCGCCTGCGTGTAGTGATTTTCTTCCATTCTACAGATTTGCTGAGGGATGTGAGTCGGGAGGTTAGAGTTTTGAATTTTGAGTTCTAAGTTTTGAGTTCTAATTTTCTGCCCTCTTCTCTCTTAGCAAGATGCTGCATAGTGAACGAGTTGCCCTAGGCGATGACGCAGGGTTTCTAAGCCGAGCCGTTCGCTAGCAGAAATAAACAGTGCCTGAGGATGTTCTTCTTTTGCCAGCATGAGTGTGTCGCCATCGATCTGATCGATTTTGTTGAATGCTAGCAGGCTAGGTCCGGGAGCGATCGCCATATCCGACAAAATCGTCATGACTGAGCGAATTTGGCTTTGCCAAGCGGGATGGGATAGATCCACTAGATGGATCAGTGCCGTGGCTTCTGTCACTTCTTCGAGGGTGGCTCGAAAGGCATCGACTAAGGAGGGCGGCAACTCGTGAATAAAGCCCACGGTATCGGTTAGCAAAACTGACAGTGGCTCTTGGGTGATGGCGTGAGGAACGACCATGCGGCGGGTTGTGGGATCAAGCGTGGCAAAGAGTTGGTCAGCCGTGTAAACCTCGGCGTTGGTGAGTATGTTCAACAGGGTCGATTTGCCGGCGTTGGTGTAGCCCACTACGGCGATCGAGGGCACCTCTTGATGCTGACGGCGTTGGCGCATTCGGGCGCGGTGGGCTTGCAGTTGGGTGACTTCCCGCTGTAGGCGCGTGATGCGTTGTTGAATCGATCGCCGTTCCGTTTCCAGCTTGGTTTCCCCCGGTCCTCGTGTGCCGATGCCGCCGCCTAAACGAGACATTGCCTGTCCGCGTCCGGTTAGGCGAGGGAGACGATATTCCAATTGCGCCAGCTCGACTTGCAGTTTTCCGGCTCCCGATTGGGCACGCTGGGCAAAAATATCTAGAATTACTTCGGTGCGATCAATGACTCGTAGCCCAATTTGAGTTTCCAGGTTTCGGACTTGGGCTGGCGACAAATCGCGATCGAAAACCACTAAATTTGCGCCTACACTTTGCACCGATCGCGCAATTTCCTGCACTTTTCCTTCTCCTACGACTGTGCGTGGGTGAGGGCGAGGGCGTTTTTGAGTCAGAGTATCTAACACTTCTCCACCCGCTGTTTCAATCAGTCGCCCTAGTTCTTCTAAGCCATCTTGAAATTGCTGAGAGTGGGTCTTTTCGGTATGCAGCCCCACAATCAAGACGCGATCGTGGTCTTGGTCAACCTGTTGGGCAACAAATTCACGCCGGAATTCTTCTTCAAGTCCTTCTACTAAGTCGTCGAAGTTTTGGTCAGCAATGACCTCTAGGCTCAACGCGGGAGTCACGGTCCAATTGGCTTCTGGATGAGGCACCAAATGGGCAAGGTAAGCTGCCGCAATGTAGCCTGTTGCGCCACCCCCGCGACGCTCAAATCCGCTTCCAGTCAAACTCAAAATCACCAGAGCATCTAACCGCTGCATCGCCATCACGGTCAAAGTCGTCTCGCCCGGAGGCTCATTTTTTAACTGGGTCGCGATGCAACGAATGCCGCTCAGCCGCTCTGCACCATAACGAGGCAGTTCTAAGGGGGGAATGCGCGTTTGGCGAGGGCTGCCAACACCCACCCGAATCACTTGTCCGCGTCGATTGATGTAAATGCAAACAGGCTGACCCAATTCAGTGCTGACGGCGGCAAGGCGCTGAGCAAATTCAACAGTGGTAATGCGATCGCTGGGTAATCGCTGCTGGTAAAGCTGCTGCAACTGTTTCAGCAGGCTGGTCTTGATACCTTGAAGATTTCCGTGAATTAAGTCGATAAACTGTCTAGCCCAATGCGTCT
>CASBQE010000391.1 GCA_949127665.1 Synechococcales cyanobacterium PMM_0083 | reverse complement strand
TTACAAAACCTGATTGACCAGCTAAACCAGATAACACAATGATAACTCATATTGCTACCGTTGCCGACGTTGAAACGTTCGCCCGTCAGCTTGTAAGCGAGGGCCTTACAGACGGGTTTCACCCCGACGACCCTTTCGAGGAATATGCCCGTCCTGATGGAGAGCCGCTGTATTCTGCCGAAGAAGCCGCCTTTAGAAATAACCTGATAGAGCAGTGTTTTGAGGTATGTGGAGATGATATTTTAGGACTTTCGCTTAAAGGTGGATCGCTTGGATTCTCGGATTTGCTAACTCCTTAGTGAGGTAGTCAGCAAATAGGCTTGTTCGCAATTTGTAGATGGTTTGATGGGTCTGCTTGGCTTTGACTTTGAGAGCCACCCAGGCCTGATAGCAACAGGCTAAATGGTTGCGTTGTGAGCGGGCTTTGCGGCACTGGCATTTCTCCGAACCGGTTAGTTGCTTGAAGCCTCGATGGAAGTCCTCGATCTGCCACCTGTTGTCATTGGCTAAGTCAGCAACAAACAGGTTTACAGAAACGGCTAAGTCATTGGTAATGACCCAGTCAATGTCGCCGTTTGGGGCAACTATCTTGAACAACTTCACTAAAAAAGGTATCTCTTTTAACTTTACCAACAGGCCCGTTACCAACGTTTTCTCATCAAAAACTAACGTATCCAGATGCTGATAACCGATGTCTTGATCTACGCTAACCAACCGATTGCTCTTCAGTGTCGTGAAGAAGGTCCAACCGTGTCGATGAATAAGCTTAAGATTCGTTACCGACGCATACCAGGTGTCAAACAATATACGTCTGGCTATGAGGTGTTTATGGGTGATAAGGCGCATAAACATCTCTTCAAAATGGTCATTCTTAGTTTTGCCATCCGTGTCAGGATGATAAACTCGGTAATCAATGGGCCAAAAATCACCGTCATTACCGGCTGAATGAACGAAGTTCACTAAGCCAATACCTTTCACCGTACCATGCTCATTACCAGAGTATTGCTTCTTGACCAACTCAATGAAGAACGAATATCGTTTGTCCTGCACACTGTCATCAACGATAATAGAGGCCGTTGGTGAATCGTCGATGTGGTCTTTGACAATGGCCCATAAATCAGCAGGTTTGAAGCGTTCTTTCCTTAAAAAGTCGCTGACCACATCATGGCTCAAGTTGGGTTTGTGATCCGCCATGTTGGTACAGGTGTAGTTGAAAGGCGTACTCAACAAATACTCGATGTACTCATGTTTACCGATCATGTTACTAATTTACCCCTATTTTGCTCCTCAAGCGAAAGTCCTATATATATTGAAGGAAAATTGAAGACCCGCCAATACGACGACAAAGAAGGCGTAAAACGCTACGTGACGGAGGTAGTGGCGGAGCAAATTATCATGCTCGATAAACGGACTGAATCACGTGAATAGTCCCGAACCCATCCTGGAAACAACCCATTCGGCGGTACGCTACGAACAGGCAACCCATGCCGAAAAAGGGGTAATTTTCATTTTATTCGAGTATGATAAAGACCTTAACGAGCAGGTACGCGGCCTGACAGGAGTCAGATGGAGTCGGTCAAAGAAAGCCTGGTACGTCGCTGATAACCCGCATTACCGGCGGCAATTTGGTATTGCTCCGCCACTGGCCGGGAAAGACGTAATTGCTCAGATTCATTCCGTCAACCAGCAGGCATTTCAAGTTTTCATTGAAACCTTACAATTAAAAGCCTACAGCCAAAGCACGCTTACCACCTATCGTAATGAGTTTGCCCAATTGCTGTATTTGCTTAAAAACGTACCTGTCGAATCACTTGATGCTACCCGGTTACGCGACTATTTTTTATACTGCATCAACACCCTCAAACTTTCAGAAAACACCATTCACAGCCGCATGAACGCCGTGAAGTTTTATTTTGAGCAAGTGTTGGGGCGACAGCGCATTTTTATTGACATACCGAGGCCCAAGAAAAAAGTAACACTACCCAATGTATTGGCAACAAGCCAAGTGGAGAAACTTTTTGCTCAACTCGAAAATCTCAAACATAAAACCATGATTTACCTCGCCTACTCGGCAGGTTTGCGGGTAAGCGAGGTAGTGAACCTCAAAATCAAGGATATTCACTCTGAGCGCATGGTTATCAATATCAAAGGTGCTAAGGGCAAAAAAGACCGCATGGTGGGCTTATCGCAGGGCATTTTAGAACTTTTGCGTAAATACTACATCGTTTATAAACCCAGCGACTGGCTTTTTGATGGTCAATACGCGGGTGCCCCTTATAATACGCGCAGTTTGCAAAGTATTTTCCATCGCGCTAAAGATGCTGCCAAAATACGGCAAGACGTAACCTTTCATAGTTTGCGTCATAGCTATGCCACCCACTTACACGAAGCAGGCACAGACATCAAGCTCATACAAGAATTATTGGGCCATAATGACATCAAGACCACCCTACGCTACACGCACGTAAGCAAACGAACGATTGAAGCAATCAAAAGCCCTTTTGATTCCTTAAACCTTAAAAATGAGTAATTTGGAAATCTAAAAACAGCTTTGTACTTTTAAAAAGTACAGCAAGCAGCAAGCTAACAATACAAAAAGTACTGCAAGGAT
>CASBQE010000390.1 GCA_949127665.1 Synechococcales cyanobacterium PMM_0083 | reverse complement strand
TTTAGGATGAAGCGCACAAGTCAATAGGTACTGATCTTTTGACTTTACTAAAGGTATGATGATCACTTTCAATAGTCTCCTTGACCATCCAGTTAACTGGAGACTGCAAACTAGATGTATTTAAGTGGATAGCAGTATGATTCTCGAATTCAAAGTGCCCAACATGGCATGTTCTGCCTGTGTCACTACGATTACGAACGCAGTAACCGCGATCGATGCCACTGCAACCGTTGAAGCCGATCCGAAAACAAAGCAGGTCAAAATCGAAACTCAACAGCCTGAAGCGACCGTTAAACAAGCGATCGCCGCCGCAGGTTACACAGTAGGTTAATCAGCTTATGTCAAATCATCAGAACATCATTGGCGCTGGGCGCTGGCTGAATCTACCCGAATGGAATGTAGCGATATTCTCATTTTTGCTGTCTTTCTTTTGGGAAATTCAGCAAATGCCATTTTATCAAGTTTCAAATGACTACTCTTGCTCCGACTGCACTCTCGCCGCAGTGGGAGATGTTGGAATTTCGCTAGTCTCTTTTTGGGTAGTTGCAGCAATGGCAAAGTCGCGTCAATGGGTGTATCAACCCAGCCGCGAACAAATAATCATTTATATACTGGTGGGAGTGGTGATTACGGTTATTTTTGAAGCCTTGGCGACTGGACCACTTGATAGGTGGACGTATGCCGAGTCCATGCCAACCATCCCGTTCATAGGCACGGGGCTAGTGCCATTATCTATGTGGTTACTGATGCCGCCCTTAACGATTTGGTTTGTCAAACGTCAGCTTTCTAGCGTTAGCTAAAAAAACTCAGAGCAAAGGTGACTAACTTCTGGTACTGTTTGCAGGCTTGATTCGTGAACTTCTCTTCAAACCCTTAATCTTTTGGCGGCGATCGCTGCCTCCCAAACCACCCTTAATCAACCTTATATAGAATGGATACTACAAATCACTATGGACACTGCAACCTTAAAAGTCAGGGGCATGAGTTGTGCCTCTTGTGCCAATAATATCGAGTCAGCGATTCGTGCGGTGCCCGGAGTCAGTGAAAGTAGCGTCAATTTTGGGGTCGAGCAAGCTACCATCACTTACGATCCTCAAAAAACTGATATAGAAGCGATTCAAATGGCAGTCGAGCAGGCTGGATATGCAGCCTTTCCATTGCAAGAGGAAATGGTGACGGGTGAGGACGATGCGGAGAAAGTAGCGCGATCGCGAGAATCTCGTGATCTTCAGCGAAAAGTCGTAACGGGCGGTGTAATTAGCATTTTGCTGGTGTTGGGTTCGCTGTCGGCAATGACGGGCATCAACCTACCGTTCATCCCAGCGTGGTTGTCAAACCCCTGGTTTCAAATGGTGCTGACTGCGCCCGTACAGTTTTGGTGTGGCTACTCCTTCTATGTGAATGCCTGGAAATCCCTGAAGCGTCATGCCGCCACGATGGATACCCTGATTGCGCTGGGAACCAGTGCCGCCTATTTCTACTCCGTGTTTGCCACTATCTTTCCCCAGTTTTTGATTGATCAAGGTTTGATGCCAGAGGTATATTACGAAACGGCAGCGATCGTCATTACTCTAATATTGCTGGGGCGACTCTTTGAAAATCGCGCTAGAGGACAAACTTCAGAAGCAATTCGCGCTCTAATTGGGTTGCAAGCCAGAGATGCCCGAATTATCCGCAATGGACAAGAAATGGCAGTGCCCATTCAAGACGTACAGATTAATGATGTCGTGGTCGTGCGTCCGGGTGAAAAGGTGCCCGTGGATGGGAAAATTATTGACGGATCTTCCACGCTAGATGAGTCGATGGTTACAGGCGAAAGTGTGCCTGTGAAAAAGCAAGCGGGCGATGAAGTGATTGGTGCCACGCTCAACAAAACGGGTAGTTTCAAGTTTCGCGCCACCCGCGTTGGTAAGGATACCTTTTTAGCTCAAATCGTCAAGCTGGTGCAGCAGGCGCAAGGCTCAAAAGCCCCGATTCAACGGTTAGCAGATCAAGTGACGGGATGGTTTGTACCTGCTGTGATCGCGATCGCTATTCTCACCTTCATCATCTGGTACACCGTCATGGGCAACATCACCCTGGCTCTGATTACCACGGTTGGCGTACTGATTATTGCTTGCCCCTGTGCGCTGGGACTCGCCACTCCTACCTCCGTCATGGTGGGCACGGGCAAGGGCGCAGAGCATGGGATTTTGATCAAGGGTGCTGAGAGCTTGGAATTGGCACATCAAATTCAGACCATTGTTCTCGACAAAACTGGAACGCTGACGCAGGGCAAACCCACCGTCACAGATTTCATCACTGTTCAGGGCACTGCCGATCGCAATGAACAAAATCTATTACGACTCGCCGCCTCTGTCGAACGCAACTCAGAACATCCTTTAGCCGAAGCGGTGGTGCGGTATGCCCAATCCCAGGAGATAGAACTGGCAGAGGTTAAGGAGTTTGAGGCGATCGCGGGCAGTGGCGTACAGGGAACTGTTTCAGACCGTTTTTTACAGATTGGAACTCGGCGCTGGATGCAAGAATTAGGGATTGACCCGCAAGCGCTACAACCCGATAAAGAGCACTTGGAATCCTTGGGTAAAACCGCCGTTTTGCTGGCGGTTGACGGCAAACTTCAAGCAGTCATGGGCATTGCGGATGCGTTGAAACCTTCTTCTAAACAAGCGATTCAAGCGTTGCAGCGATTGGGATTGGAGGTCGTCATGTTAACGGGAGATAATCGTCAGACGGCAGAGGCGATCGCCCGTGAAGTGGGCATCACCAATGTGATTGCCGAAGTACGCCCCGATCAAAAAGTAGCGCAGATTTCTAAGCTGCAATCGGCAGGCAAAATTGTGGCGATGGTGGGAGATGGGATTAATGATGCGCCTGCGCTCGCACAAGCCGATGTGGGAATTGCGATCGGGACTGGAACAGATGTGGCGATCGCTGCCAGTGACATTACGCTAATCTCTGGAGACCTGCACGGCATCGTTACTGCCATTGAGCTTTCTCGCGCCACTATTCGCAACATTCGCCAAAATCTCTTCTTTGCCTTCATTTACAACGTGGTCGGAATTCCCATTGCCGCCGGAATTCTCTTCCCCTTCTTTGGCTGGTTGCTCAACCCGATTATCGCTGGCGGTGCCATGGCGTTTAGCTCTGTCTCCGTCGTCACCAACGCCCTCCGCCTGCGTAACTTTCAGCCAAAGTCGATTAGCTAATCGAATCACTGATGTAAGTAGCTGGGCGAAATTAATGTTCAGATGCGTTTCGACTACGCTCAACGCTCAAACTATTCTGGGTTAGTGGGTTGAGCGAAGTCGAAACCCACATTAGATATTCGATTTAGTTTATAGTTCCTACCTAGAGGATAAAGATATGTTTAAGCAAGCACCATTTTTAGGGACATTAGCAGGATTGGGATTTTGGCTAAGCGCAATTTCTGGGGCGAAGGTCTTCGACCTGCCTTCGGCAAACGCAGCCGAAACCAACATGAACAGCATGAATCAACCCACTGCTCAACCCAACCAATTTCAACGAATTGATCAGCCATTAGGCAACAAAATTGCCGTGACGCTGGGTGGATTAGGACTGATTGGCTTAGAACTTTGGTGGTTCTTGTTGAGTAAACCCAAATCTCTTAAAGCAACTACAGAAAGTGGCGTTCAAGAAGTCACAGTCACAGTAGATGGGGGTTACGAACCGAGTCAGATTGTCGTGCAAGCTGGACACCCTGTGAGACTGAACTTCGATCGCAAAGACCCCAGCAGTTGCCTTGAAGAAGTGCGATTCCCTGATTTTCGGATTGCTCAATTTCTCACACTTAATCAAATCACGCCGATCGAATTCACGCCCGATAAACCGGGTCGATATGAGTTTGCCTGTGGCATGAATATGTTTCGCGGCGTGGTTGAAGTTCAAGCGGCGGATGCACGTACTACACCGCCAACCGTGCAAGGGATTAAGCTGGTAAATTGAAGTCAGACGATCAACTGAGGGACTCGTCAGGAGCAGCGATCGCAATGATTGCAGTCATTGATAAAACACCCATGTCATTCAACGAATTCATTGATTGGTATCCAGATTCGGAGAATCGCTACGAATTGAGACGAGGGATGGTGATCGAAATGCCCAAACCGAAAGGAACCCATTCCAGGTTAGCGGGCGATTTAGCGTTTGATTTGGGCACAGCTTTTCGACAAGCGAACCAGCCCTATTTTATTCCTAAGGAGTGTGTTGTCAAAATTGGAAATGACACAGGCTACGAGCCAGACATCATTGTTTTAGATGAAACTGAGCTTACAGACGAACCCCGATGGGAGCGAGAATCCATTATCACGCTGAGGAAGAGTATCAAACTCGTGGTAGAAGTGGTCTCCACTAACTGGCGCGATGATTACCTCGTGAAACTGGGAGACTATGAAGCGTTTGGCATTCAGGAATATTGGATGGCTGATTACCTTGGCATCGGGGGGCGGCGTTACATTGGCTCACCCAAGCAACCAACCTTCACCATCTGCACCTTAGTGGATGGAGAATATGAATTAAACCAGTTTCGTGGCAGCGATCGCCTGCTTTCCCCCACCTTCCCAGCATTGCAATTGACAGTTGACCCAATTTTCAATCCGAGATGATCAAACGGGCGATCGCGCCACTCTAGTTTGTTAAAGCGATCGCATACAATAGAAACCATTCATTCTGCCCTCGACCGATGCAAATCACCCTGCCACCCGAAATAGAAGCCCTGATCGAACGCCAACTCAGCAGCGGCAAATATAAAACGACGATCGAAGTTCTCCTCGCCGGAATGCACCTCCTAGACGAACAAGAAACCCTCTATCAAGGGCGACTTTCAGAACTGCAAAACGCTGCACAGATTGGCTGGCAAGCTTCTCAACGTGGGGAAGTAGTGGATGGATATATGGCGATGAACCAAATTTTGGCTGACGTGCGATCGC
>CASBQE010000389.1 GCA_949127665.1 Synechococcales cyanobacterium PMM_0083 | reverse complement strand
CTGGCAGATACAGCCAAGGTCAGAGTCACAATCATTTCCCGCGCTGCCAACAGTGACAGTACCATTTGTTGGGCTGGAGCGGCTGCCTCATAGCTTTGAGGAAAGTTAGCTCCTGCCGTAGCGGTTTCACCTGAGCGGGCGGGCGATGCGACCACTAATCCTGCTAAATAATTGAGAGCTTGT
This sequence comes from Synechococcales cyanobacterium PMM_0083, assembly GCA_949127665.1. GTDB lineage: Bacteria > Cyanobacteriota > Cyanobacteriia > Leptolyngbyales > Leptolyngbyaceae > ULC077BIN1. The sequence goes on along the minus strand of CASBQE010000389.1, from coordinate 20,225 downwards.
CCTTCACCGGGAAATAACTCTTCTACAGCTTGAACCAGTTGCACTCCTTCACGGAGAGAAGATTGCACCACTTGTTGACATTGTTTTAGGAGCCGACTTAACACTAAGCCGGGAACTTGTACAGGCAGGTTGAGAGCATTTAACTGACGATTCCAAATGCTTGAGCCAGAGGCTTCAACAGGGGCAGAAGTTTCTGAGCCGATCGCGTCTGCGGAATCGTAAGCGGTGGTGGATTCATACTCCTGAACAGTAGACTCCCAGGGAAACAGGGGAGGATTTTTTTGAATTTCGCTTTGTAATCGGTGTTTTAACAACGCATGAAAACGGTCTTGCACAGCAGGTACATCTCCAAGTTCAAATAGTTGCTCTCTTTGAGAAGAGCGTTTTGAATCGGTATAGCCAGAGACAGGAGAGGGATTATCTTGGGGCATAAGTAGATTTGCTTGATCCAGAGATGATAGTCCGGTTGCCTCGCACCCTAGTGCCTGATTTGCTGCCTCAGCATCTACTAAAGTTGCTGTGGGGAGAAGATCCTGCAACAGAATTAGTATACGCCTCTGAATTTTTTCTGGGTCACGATTCATAGTACAAATTCCTATACATGAGTTGAAAGACGATCTCCGGACATTCAGCGGTTTTGCATCTCCCAAAAATCATTACGAATTTCCCAGGCTTGCTCTAGTAGTTTGAACCATTGTTTTTGAATTTGGGTCGTGGTGAAACCCAGCGCTTGAGCGATCGCGGCATCGGTTAACTTTTGCTGCTTCAAAATTAATAATGCTTTTTGCGTCTGATCGAGTCGGGTTTGAAAATCCTGCCACTGTTGGGGAGCCAATCCTAAGTTCCGATCAAGGTCGGCTTCTAACCATTGATGCACCAGTTCCCAACGATGAGAAAGCGCAAAGCGGACTAGATGATACTTAAATCGCTGTTGCAAATAATCTCGCTGGCGAGGCGTGAGCCTTAAAATGCTTTCAATTTCACTCGTAGGCAGGTCTTGAAGCCGCAACACAAAATAGTCAGCGCAATCATTTTGCTTCCGCTCATCTAAATAACTAATTAGCTCAGCGATGACTGTGTGCCGGAGTGCATCTTCAACAGGTTCTGGTTCTTGAGCAACCATCTGCTCCCGAACCTGCTGCATAGAGGCGGCGTTCCAAGCACCATCTGCCTCACCGGACATCCCTTCAGCGGCTTGATCAATATCTACAGGGGTTTCGGCGGGCTGCTGCTGCGAGAAAGTTTGCGCCCGAAGAATGATCAGTTGTTGACTACGATTGCCAGGAAGTGGGATACGGCGTTTGGCATAACGCTCCGTAAAAGCCATATACTCCGCGAGTTGCAGGGGGGCGTTGGGAGTATAACTTGGAAGAAGTTGGGCTTCTCGGCGGAAGGCATTCAGCGCTTCTATATAAAAACTTTGGAGGAAGTCTTCGATCAGCGGCAGACGGGCTTGATAACTAGACTGAGTTTGAGGAGGTGTAATGTAGCGATACACTACTGCGCTCAAGGTGCTATGAAGCTCAACCCGTCCTCTGCGAGACCCTAACTTGGAATAGTGCAGACATTGCTGAAGACGGTGCTTTGCCAGGGTAAGCGCCCAAGATTCAGGATCGCCAGAAGCCTGTATACGTTTACTTTCAAGACAAATTCGAGTGACTTCTTTTAAAAGGCGATCTGCCACATCCCAGCAGTGCTGCTCAGAAGCGTTTGTTGATACTTTAAATTCACTTAGCAGCAGTTGAAAGATTGGCTCCACGCTTTGGCAGGTTTCTATCATTATGTGTTCTAACGCCTAACGATAACAAACATCGGTATATTTTGATCAATTTTGGCAACAATCATCAGTAAGCGTCTAGAGTGAATCTCGATAAGCTCAGTAAATATACACAATGATGATCTTTTGAAATTGTTGAGAGGATTGCCCTAACATTATCTCTCACAACTTTCACTGCTTCACAGAGTGTTCAGGATGGCTGTGAAAATTAGTTTGGGCGTGATGGATTAAGTTAAATGAACACGAATTTAGATACACAACTTCAAGAACTGATTGATGATGCGCCGCAGGATGGAGTCACTCCTGCTTTAATTGAAGCGATCGCGCCAATATTAAAGCAATTAGCGTTGCAATTGCGGCACCCAGAGTATTACATTGCCCAAACTCTGGAGCAGAACTGGGCAGTCACTTTCCTAGATCATGAAACTCAAAGTGGCTTGCAGAAACAGATTATCTACGCATTTCCAAATCTGAAGGATGTGTCTTCTGGACCCTATCCGATGAAAGATCCGCAGATGATAGCGCTGCCTATCCCCGTTATCCACATCCTGTTTCAAATTGTGGCAATGGAAACGGTTGATAGCGTCGTCTTCTTTGAAGTGCCTGGAAATACGATGGTGGGCACCGAGGTAAAGAGAGAGGAGTTGCAAGCCTTGATTCAGGCACAATTAACGCAGCAATTCGTTCCTGTTAATCCGATACCGCCTGATTTTGCTTAGAGGGAATAGCTTCAAACATCAATCATCAAACTTGACGGGCAGCTATGGACGAAGTGATTTCATCATTCAAGTTAGCGATTTGGCTAATACTGCTGGCGCTATGGAAAAATAGTATTTGTAAACAAAAGTAACAAAACTGCCGTCATGCCGTCTTTCTGTCTTGACAGTAATCAGTAAGGTCGATATGCTTTTATTCATACCCGGGTTACACAAGACTGAGAGTGATATGCAGGACAAGCTGAAAGAGGACAAGCAAAAAGTTACGTTGTACTTGCCACCAGAGCTACACAGGCAGCTAAAGGTAAAAGCAGCGGTTGATGTAGAAACGATGACTGACCTTGCCCAGAGAGCGATCGCGTTTTACTTGTCGAATCCAGAAACTGTTGAACATCATGATGGATTTTATGGTCAAAGTCACCGAGTCTATGGCTGTCCAGAATGTTCAAGTCATCTAGTTTTACGGGATGGCGAGATGGTCTCCTTGAGCAATCAACTGGTGCCAGCCGTAGAAGTTAGTCTTTCTTCAGACAGTTCGCAGGTGATGAATGTGCCTCAGGGTGAAGAGGAACTAGTTCCACTACTAGCCAAGTGAGTTTTTATTTCTGAATAGTGCCCTGACTTGTAGTCAAGATGTTTGGTTAAGTGGCATTAGATGGTTTTTTCAGTCTGAGTTGTCTCTAATTGGGTGGATGATATGCAGGAAGAACTCAGCATCCTGATACAGGCTCAGTATCCTTTGATATATTTGGTTACGTCTGAGGAAGAGCGAGCCGAGCAAGCAATTGCGGAGATCGCTCAAGCCGGAAAACCTCAGCGCCGGATGTTTCTTTGGACTGTGACCCACGGAATCGTTGAATATGGACAGCCTAGAAATGTCACCCAGCACAATACGGTTTCTCCGGAAGCGGCTGTAGAGTGGGCAACTCGGCAGCGCGACCCCGCAATCTTTGTTTTTAAGGATCTTCACCCCTTTGTTGATTCTCCAGCCGTGACTCGGTGGCTGAGGGATGCGATCGCTAGCTTTCGAGGATCGCAAAGAACAATTCTCCTGATGTCTCCAGTTCAGCAGATTCCAATCGAGCTTGAGAAAGAGGTGGCAGTCCTTGATTTTGCAATGCCAGATATGGCTGAACTAAACCAAGTTCTTTCGCAGCAGCTAGACCTCACTCGCAATCGCCGAATCACCACCGAGACGAGAGAAAAGCTGTTGAAAGCTGCTTTGGGTCTGACGCGGGATGAAGCAGAAAAAGTCTACCGCAAAGCTCAAGTCACCACAGGGCGTTTAACAGAGGAAGAAGTTGGCATTGTTCTTTCTGAAAAGAAGCAGTTGATTCGTCGCAATGGCATTCTTGAATACATTGAAGAAGATGAAACGATTCAGTCAGTGGGCGGACTAGAAGAGCTAAAGCGTTGGCTAACTCAGCGTTCTAATGCCTTCACAGAGCGTGCTAGGGAATATGGGCTTCCTCAACCCAAGGGAATGTTAATTCTGGGTGTGCCGGGGTGCGGTAAATCCTTAATTGCTAAAACTACCTCTCGGTTATGGGGCTTGCCCCTGCTCCGGCTAGATATGGGTCGAGTTTATGACGGCTCAATGGTTGGTCGGTCAGAAGCCAATTTACGAAACGCCCTGAAAACTGCCGAATCGATTTCACCCGCCATTCTGTTCATTGATGAGCTAGATAAAGCCTTTGCGGGAACTGCTGGCTCTGCTGACTCGGATGGTGGAACTTCTAGCCGGATTTTTGGCTCATTTTTAACGTGGATGCAAGAGAAAGATTCTCCTGTTTTTGTGATGGCAACGGCAAACCGAGTGGAACGCCTGCCTGGAGAATTTTTGCGGAAAGGGCGGTTTGATGAATTGTTCTTTGTGGATTTACCCAATGCTGAAGAACGCAAAGATATTTTTAGAATTCATCTTTCTAAGCGTAAACGGGATATTTCCCGATTTGATTTAGACCAGTTGGCAAATGTAAGTGATGGATTCTCTGGTGCAGAAATTGAGCAAGCATTAGTAGCAGCGATGTACGATGCTTTTGCTCAAGAGAGAGAGTTTACCCAACTGGATATTATTGCAGCGGTCAAGGCAACTCAGCCTTTGTCTAAGACAATGAGCGAACAAGTGACGGCTCTGCGCGATTGGGCACGTCAAAGAGCTAGACCTGCTGCAGCCTCTGTCGCTGAGTATCAGCGATTAGAGTTCTAGAGCTTTCTTCCTGCTCCCAACAGGTAGAAAGGCTGGCGATTTCGCTAGCAAAGTCAGTCAACACACCCGCTATTAACTTTAGGGCTAATAGCATTCACGAACCAAACGTTGTTCTTAACTCTCTATTAGGAGGAAATCCCAAATGTCTCATTTTAGCACTCTGCGTACAAAGATCACTGATGCTGAGATCTTGAAAGCTTCCTTGCGTGACCTAGGCATCAGCGTTAAAACTGAAGCTGATGTTCGTGGCTACAACGGCCAACGTGTCCGTTCTGACATTGTTGCCATCTTGGAAGGTGAATACGATCTAGGTTGGTCTCGCAATGCCGATGGTTCCTTTGACCTAATTGCTGACCTCTGGGGTGTTGCTAAACGCCACAACCAAACCGAGTTGATCAACTCTATCAACCAAAAGTACGCAGTTAACAAAACCTTGGCAGAGGTTAAGCGCCCTGGCTTGCAAAATGCAAACGTCAAGCTAGTGTTGCAAAATTAGTCTCTCCACGCGTTCCCAAACTAGCGGGCTAACCTAAAACGGTTAGTCCGTTTTTTAATGGGCATCTATGTTTTTAGTAAATCAAATGTTGATGCAAATACACACTTTTTTAATTGCTACTACGCAAAAAATTCTAGTCATACTCACCACTACAGATCCTGTCATCCGATCGCCGATCGCGGTTAGTTTAGGAGCGGTTCCTGGCGCACTCTGCCGATATTATATTTCACTATATTTTGGGAAATGGTTTGGCACAGACTTCCCTTTTGGCACTTTTTTTATTAATCTCACGGGTGCATTTTTGATGGGAGTATTTGTCACAGTTACTTTAGAGCGATCGATGGCCTCCCTTGATCTCCGCTTACTAATTGCAGTAGGTTTCTTAGGTTCATACACTACTTTTTCTACCTATGCATTAGATGCAATACTACTTTTTCAAAGTGCAAATTTAGCCTCCGCATTGTTTTATTGGTTTGGCAGCGCTGTGTTAGGTATTTTTGGAGTTATTCTAGGACGGTTGGTCACTCAAAAATTGCTTGATTCAATTTAAGTGGTGATGACCATCAGCGATCGTACCAGTAAATACAAGTTTGTATTTGTAGCCTTCAGCGGAATCGTACATATGACAACTACTCGATAAGTCGCGAAGTTTAGCAGAATGTAGAGAGGCGATCGCTCTTGTCTATCACTCTCAACTACCTGCTCCCTAAACAGGACTCATCTATTCTTAAGCGCTTATCTCATGAAAAAAATTCTGTTCGGCAGACTTATCAACACTGTGATATCTTGGCTAGCTGCTGGGGCGATCGCTATCATTTTTTCAGATGTTGGGCTGACAGCGATTCCTCAGTCCTCAGCTACCCTCAACTACAGAAGGTTCGCAGATTGGTGTAAAAATCAAGCCTCTTTGCCTGCTGCAAGCCAATATACCGTTCGTTTGCTAATGGGCATTGCAAATACAGACGATTGTCAGGAAGCCGATCAGCAGCTTTCCAATCAGACGGCACTTTTTTTGGGAGGCAGCGAAATTACCGACCTCAGCCCGCTTGCGTCATTGATCAATCTTCAAACGCTGATTCTGAATAATAATAAAATTTCTGATCTCAAACCCCTAAATCGCTTGACTAGCCTCACTTGGCTTTCTTTGGATACCAATCAAATTTCTGACTTGCGCCCCTTGGCGACGCTGATTAATTTGCGAACTCTGCTTTTGGATACGAATAAGATTGAGGATTTGCGTCCCCTTGAATCTTTAAAGGATTTAACGAACCTATTGGCTTATGGAAATAAAATTACTGATATTAGCGCATTAGACTCTCTCAAAAAATTGGAAACATTGGCGTTATACAACAACCAGATTTCTGATTTAAGTCCTCTAGTCTCGCTGACGAACTTACGGATTCTGTCGCTTTATGATAATGAAATTGAGGATTTGAGTCCGCTTAAGTTGTTGACTAATTTAAAGACCTTAGTATTATTTGAAAATAAAATTTCTAATCTGTCACCATTAGAAAATTTGACTAATCTTGAATCTTTAACACTATTTGAAAATAAAATATCTGATGTTAGTCCGCTTAGTTCGTTAGTTAATCTGAGTAATTTATTGCTCGGAAATAATCCAATCTCGGATATCAGTTCTTTAAGCAAACTTACAAAGCTGAAGTCTCTATCATTATTTAACACACGAGTTGCGGATATTAGCCCACTCAGCGCGATCGCACCATTGGCTCAACTTGACCTCTACAACACACGAGTAAGCGATGTTAGCGCTCTAGGAAAACTACCCAATTTGAAAGAGTTGGATTTGCGAAAAACACCCTTGATTAAACGAGTTTGCCCAATCAAACCGATATCTGGATGCCGCTTGTAGTCAGGGAAACGGTGTGATTATCATGTACAGATTGAACAGGATTGATCAAACTACAAAAACGAGGATTGTGGTGCAGAGCGTTAAAGTCAGAATCAATTTTTGCAATCGCTCGATATAGCGTTGGATTCAATTTTAAGGCTTGATATAGATAGTTCAATGCGGTTTCTAAATTACCCAATAAAGCATAGCAGCGGGCTTTGTTGTACCAAGCATCGGGATGGTTCGGCTTGATTTCCAAGCTTTCATCAAAACTAGCGATCGCGTCTTCATACCGTCCTAGCTTCTTTAATACGGTTCCACGATAATTTAAGGCATAGTAACATTGAGAATTAATTGCCAGAGTTTTGTCTAAACTCGCCAATGCTGCATACTGATAGCCCAAATTTGCGAGTACTTTACTGCGGTGATACCACGCTTTATAGTCTTCTGGCGTAATTTCAATTACCCGATTGAAACTGGTGAGTGCTTCTTCATAACGATGCAAAAAAACTAAAGCATTTCCCCGGTTGTACCAAGCTTGAGTATTTTTGGGAGTGAGTTTAATCGTTTTATTTAATCTGATTAGTGCTTCTTCGTAGCAACTTAAACTGACTAACGCGATCGCCTGTCCATGCCATGCCAGCGCGTAATCCGGATTGATTTTGATTGCCTGATCAAAATTGGCGATCGCTTCACGGTAGTGACCTAAATTTTCTAAAGCATAGCCGCGATAAGTCCAGATTTCATACAGATCGGGCTGATTCGCCAATAGTGAGTCATAGCGGATAACAGCACTCTCTAGAGAATTTGGGCGATCATCTTTATGTGGACTGTTATATCGATTTTCACAGTATTGATCTTGCCTCATAAAGCACCCGTTGCGATAGTTATATTTTCTTAGGATTGGCAAATAGCACTACAAACTATCTAAAGATTGTGCGAAGAAGGATTGAAGTCCGGGGTAGAAAGTTCGAGGTGTGGAGTTCACCAGCCTTTTGCGGTTCTTTTGCAAAATCAAGCGGGGCAACTGTCGCGATCGCTGATAATTAAAGAGCTGAAGCTGACCCATTGGGAGAAAACTTGTGAGCGATCGTCGATTTAAACTCGCTGCCTTTCTATTAACCTGCGTCATTTCACTATCCACACTGCTGGCTGGCTGTGACCTACCCCAAGTGAGCGCAGAACAACGGCTATTTCTCGACCTATCGCTCGATTTTTTGGGCAGCCATAAGTTACCCAACCAAAAGTTTCAAAATACGCCCGTGGGTGGTTTATCTGCTCTCACTTACGATCGCCAGCGAAACCTGGTGTACGCCATCTCCGACGATCGCAGCGAATTTGCTCCAGCGCGATTCTACACGCTGAAACTGAACTTGGATGCCGCTAACCCCAAAGCACCCAAGATTAAACAGGTTGATGTTACAGGTGTCACATTCATCACCGATGAAGCGGGTCAGCCCTACGCCAAAGGAGAGGTTGATCCTGAAGGGATTGTGCTATCTCCGTTGGGAACGCTGTTTGTTTCAAGTGAAGGGGTTGCCAGTAAGGGAATTGCTCCATTTGTGCGAGAGTTTGACCTGAAAACTGGGAAATGGAAACGGAGTTTGGCTATTCCCAATCGCTACTTGCCCAAAACTGAAAATGGCAAGCAAACTCAGGGCGTAGGCGATAATCTGGGCTTTGAATCTTTGACATTAAATATGAGCGGCGGCAGCACTGTTGCGATCGAACCCTTTCGCCTATTCACTGCAACCGAGTCGGCGCTGATGCAAGATGCCAGTCCAGAGCATCCACAGCAAGGAGCCAGCCGCAATCGCGTTTTGCATTACTCCCTCGATCCCACCTACTCTCTATTGATATCGGAACACTTGTATGAAATGGAGCCGCCGCCAGAGGGTGCCCTATTTCATGGGTTAACGGATATGCTGGCGATCGATCAGGGTGGGCATTTCATCAGCATTGAGCGATCGTTTGGCAGCAATGGTTTTGGCGTGAAGCTGTTTCAATTAGGCATGGGCAGTGCCAGCGACACCACAACCATTGAGAGCTTAAAGGGGCAAATTCCGGGAGTGCAGCCCATTCGTAAAAAGCTGTTGCTGGATCTAAACCAGTTAGGGGTTCCCCTCGACAATTTGGAAGGCATCGCGTTTGGACCTCAACTACCCGACGGTAGCAAAAGCTTAATACTCGTCAGCGACAACAACTTTAGTGATCAGCAGGCAACCTTATTTTTCCTATTTCGGATTAAAGGACTGCGTTAGTTCCCAATTGATTATCAAATCGGCAATCAAAGGTTCAACATTAGTCTAGTAGGGGCACCTCTTGTGGGTGCCCTCAATCCTGTGGGCAGGCACAAGACCCGCCCCTGCGGATTCATTCGATGTTTTCAAAATAAAGAGAAAAGCCTTGAAGGGAGAAAACAATCAAACAGCTAGCTCATAAAATGTAAAGATGGAACACGGTCTGTTAAGGCTCAGAAACTTATGTTTAGCAGCATGTTACGTTCTAGCGTAATGTTTTCTTTATATTTATGCGTTAAACCGTAAGAGATAACCAATCTTAGTGAGTGGTTCAAAGCTGTAGAGGCATCGAATGCAGGCAACCCCAGCTCAGCCAAATATTGCCGATTATCCGCTGCAACTTCTGCTGTTTATTGATAAACGACCCAGTTCTAGGGAGCAAGTTCGGCAGATTCACACGGCTCTCAATGCGTTGCGTGAAGAGTGCGAGTTTGAACTTCAAATTATTGATGTGAGTGAGCAGCCTTATTTGGCTGAATACTTTCGCCTAATTGCCACACCTGCTTTGATTAAAATCCATCCAGAACCTCGCCAAACTCTGGCAGGCAGCACTTTGGTGCAGCAATTGCAGCATTGGTGGATTCATTGGCAGCGCTCTGTGGCGGAATATCTCGCAGCCCCTGCGGATGCTAGTGCAATGGAGGTGCGATCGCTCAAACAAACCTTGGCGCTTGAAATTGCCGCTGTCACTCCTCAAACCGCAGATGGAATTGCATCATCATTTGGCAATGCACCTGCCACAAATTTAGAATCGCGCAGTCCATCGACTGAAATTGAGCAGGCTTCTACCTTGCGGAGTCTTAAAGATGCGTTTGATAGTTCAGCTTCATTCAACTTAGTGACGCGATCGACCGAGTTGATTCGGCTCTCCGATGAAGTCTTTCGACTGAAGCGCGAAAAAGAGGATCTAGAGCATCAGCTTCAGTTCAAAGATCAAATTCTGGCAATGTTGGCGCATGATTTACGCAACCCGCTAACGGCAACTTCGATCGCGCTAGAGACTTTGGAAAGGGGCTGCAACTCTAAAGATGGTGCAGAGTCATGCCTAACGTCCGAGCTAACGGCGCGGTTGCTTAACCATGCTCGAACTCAAACACGGGTAATTGATCGGATGATTACTGATATTTTGCAGGCGGCACGGGGCATTGGCTCGGATGCGCGAATTCACCCTCACAAGCTTGATTTAGCTGCTTTATGCTTAGAGGTGCTAAATGATTTGCAAGACCGTTTTCTAGAAAAATCTCAGCAGGTTGAAACAGATATTCCCTCAGATTTGCCGATGATTTGGGCAGATGGAGAACGGATTCGCCAAGTTTTAATCAACCTGCTCGACAATGCCATGAAGTACACGCCACCGGGCGGCACCATTCAGCTTGCCGCTCTGCATCGCACCACCCAAAAAGTGCAGATTAGCGTAGGAGATAATGGACCCGGCATTCCCCCTGAAAATCAAGAGCGAATTTTTGAGGAGCGCTTTCGCCTCAAGCGAGATGAAGATAAGGAAGGCTACGGGATTGGGCTATCTCTGTGTCAGCGGATTATTCGCGCCCACTATGGGCAAATTTGGGTGGACTCTACCTCAAATCAGGGCAGTTGCTTTCACTTTACGCTGCCCGTATTTCGGAAGTAGATCAAGTCAGGACGCAGATGATTGATTGATTATGGATTCGTGAATTTTAACAATTTTCGTGAACGGCTACTAGCTTGCTTTTCTGATTAGAAAAAGTTACCACCGTGTTAACGGGAGAGCCTATTTCATTAATATGAAAGTTCAATCAATCTCTAAAGCAAAAATTTTGAAACTGGCTCAACAGCTTGAGGATTCTGAAGATAGAGAAAAATTTTGAGGATAATATATGAAGAATTTGCAAGAGAGCATTTGAGCGACATAAGTAGGAAGCCGGAATTAAACTGAAGCCGCTTTCAGAATAGTTAAGGCTTTTAGGATTATGGATCTTATGTTTAATTCAAGCCGCCTACTTAGTGTAAAAAGTAGGAAATTTATCTCTTACAAGTATTTCAAAAGCCTCTTAACCCTTAGCTTTCATGATTCCCTCTCGTCGTGTTTATTGGTTGCTGCTTTTAGGAACTGCGATCGCATTAGGAATTGTCACTGTGGGCAGTAACTTAATCAATCCGCGTTTTCTAGGATTTTCCATCTGGTTAGCCTTGGGCTTTGATGTGGTGGTGCTGGGGCTGATGGTCGCGGATGGGCTGACTGGCAAGGCAAATCGGGTAACGGTGACGCGCGATCGCTTGGAGCGGCTCTCCATCGGGCGCGAGAATCCGGTGCGCCTGACGGTGCGATCGGGGAAACAGCCTGCAATTTTGCAAATTCGGGATTATGCGCCTCAGTCGTTTTCCACTTCTGAAGGGATTTTGTATTTGAACTTGCCTGCCGAACAAACCCAAGAGTTGACCTACACCGCGTTCCCGTCGAAGCGGGGCGAATATGAATGGGGCGATATTCAGGTGCGGCAGTTGGGGCGATGGGGCTTGGCTTGGCACGATTGGAAGATTCCCCAAAGGCAGACAATCGCAGTTTATCCCGATTTGATTAGGCTGCGATCGCTCTCGATTCGGCTAACCTTGCAAACCACGGGCAACATCCGGCAGGCGCGTCGGCACGGCATGGGCACCGAGTTTTCGGAATTACGCGAATATGTCAGTGGCGATGACCCACGTTTGATTGATTGGAAGGCAACGGCGCGACGTAGCCGAATGGTGGTGCGGGTGCTGGAGCCAGAGCAAGAGCAAACCTTGATTGTGCTGCTCGATCGGGGGCGGCTGATGACGGCACAGGTGAAAGGCTTAGCGCGGTTTGATTGGGGCTTGAATGCCACGTTGTCTTTGGCGTTGGCAGGGTTGCAACAGGGCGATCGCGTGGGTGTAGGCGTATTTGATCGCCAGATCCACACCTGGATTCCGCCAGAGCGAGGTCAAACTCAACTGCCAAAGCTGTTAGAGCGGCTTAGCCCGATCCAGCCTGAATTGTTGGAACCCGATTATCTGGGAACCGTAAGCGCGATCGCCACCCGCCAAACCCGCCGCGCTCTCGTGGTGCTAATCACCGATGTGATCGACGAAATTGCTTCGGCGGAATTGCTGGCTGCCATGACTCGGCTGGCTCCGCGCCACCTCCCCTTTTGCGTCACCCTGCGCGATCCTCAGGTGGATGTCAAAGCCCACAGTAATACAACCACCGTTCCCGATGCTTACGCCCGTGCTGTTGCCTTGGATTTGTTAGCACAGCGGCAACTTGCCCTGGCAAAGCTGAAACAAAAAGGTGCGTTGATTCTAGATGCCCCCGCCGATCGCCTGAGTGAAGATTTAGTCGATCGCTATCTCCAACTCAAAGCCCGCAATCAACTTTAGAAGCGCCCCAAATTTGGTTTAGTTCAGACTCAGCTTGAATAAGCGGCTTTGTTTAAGGCACTCTGGTACAAGCAGGAAAAAGCAGGGGTAATCAATCATGAAGCAGGGCGCGTCAAAATACAGCCAACAATCCCGATCTCAGCGATGGATTCAAACCCTGTTTGAAAATCCGGGTGACTCCGGTGCCGCTAGCTATGAGCAATGGCAGCAGCAATTTTTGCTGAAGCGGCTGCGAATTGCCATTGGGCTGTGGCTGCTGTATCACCTCAGCTTTCTCCCGTTTGATCTAACCAGTGCGTTGTTTGATCGCGATCGCTTCAATAACCTTTGGCTCACTGTTTCGGCGTATAGCTCGATTGGCTTGCTGATTTGTTTAGCACTACTGCAAACCCGATTGGGGCGGCGACATCTAGCGCTGATTTTTCTGGGTGTTGCCTGGAGCGTTCCGCTCACGTTTCACATCTTACTCACCCAGCGCGGTCAAATTGAAACCAACTACTACCTGTGGATGATGCCGTTTTTTGCCCTAGCGGCTGTCATTCCAGTCCGCTGGCGGCTGCATTTGGTGGCTCAACTGGGCATCATTTTGTATTATGTGGGAGTGAATTTAGTGTTGGGTAATCGCATCACGGCAACCACAGGGACTACCGTTGACTTGCCCGAAGAAACTTATCTAACGCTGTTTTGGTTTTGTTTTGTCTGCAATCTGTCGGTGTTTATGTATGAGCGATTGGCACGGACCGTATTCAAAGCGCGTCAAATTCTGATTGCCGAGCAAGAAAAATCAGAGCGCCTGTTGCTCAACATTTTGCCGTCGTCGATCGCCGAACGGCTCAAACAACAGCCTGACAGCATTGCCGACAATTTCACTGAAGTGACGGTGCTGTTTGCCGATATTGTCGGCTTTACTCAACTGTCTGCCCAACTGCCGCCCGAAGATTTGGTCAATCTGTTAAATCAGGTGTTTTCCTTGTTTGATCAACTTGCCGCCCGACACAATCTGGAAAAGATCAAAACGATTGGCGATGCCTATATGGTGGTGGCAGGGTTGCCAGAGGCGAGAGCCAATCATGCTGCCGCGATCGCCGACATGGCACTCGAAATGCAGCAGTCGCTTATCTTGTTGAACCAGCAAATTGGGCACACCCTCAGCATTCGAGTCGGCATTCATACGGGACCCGTTGTTGCCGGGGTGATTGGCTTGAAAAAATTTGCCTATGACCTCTGGGGCGATACCGTAAACACCGCCAGCCGGATGGAGTCAAGCGGCATCCCCGACGAAATTCAGGTGACTCAAACAACCTATAACTGCCTCAAGCAAGACTATCGCTTTGAAGAACGCGGCATAATTCCCATTAAAGGAAAAGGCGAGATGACGACCTATTTGCTGAAAGGGCGATCGCGGATTCAAGCTGTAGTATCGCTGGGTCTGCCCGTGGAGAGGGTTTAGGTATGGAAAGAATGTCGAATGTCGAATGTCGAATGGCGAATGAGGGAGGGCGAATGAAAGGGGCGTGGGAGTATGTGCAGGAACGAGCAGAGGAAGACTGGCTGATTGGGTCTGAGAGCGGTGTTTTTTGGGAATTGACAAACCAGGCGATCGCGCAATTGAACCTCGCAAAAGCGCGATCGCCCCATCCGCCCGTTATTTTTCTCGCAGAATCAGACCCGCTCCACTTCCTGGCAAAATTCACTGCCGCCTGCGCCACAGACTGCCACCTATTCCTCTGCAACACCACCTGGACAGACTCCGAATGGGCACAAGTTCACGCCCTAATTCAACCCAGCCTCATCTGGAATGAAACTACACCCCACAGACCACACTTTATTGCCCACATGGGCTTTCAAGAAACACAACTCGCCATTCGCCATTCGCAATTCGCAATTCCCCTCATTTGCATTCCCACCGGCGGTTCCTCCGGCATCATTCGCTTTGCGATGCATACCTGGGATACGCTCACAGCTTCGGTCGCAGGGTTTCAACAATACTTTGGCGTAGAGCGAATTCATTCCTGCTGTGTTTTGCCCTTGTATCACGTCAGCGGGTTGATGCAATTTTTGCGATCGCTCACGTCTGGCGGCAAACTAGCTCTTATATCGCATAAAACCTTAGAGTCATCTCCACTGCCCTTTGACCCTGCCGATTTCTTTCTGTCCCTTGTGCCAACGCAGCTTCAGCGACTGCTTGGCTCTCCCATTCTGGCTCACTTCAAAACGATTCTGCTCGGTGGTGCGCCAGCCGGATCAGAGCTACTAGAGCAGGCTCGCAGGCTCAACATTCCGATTGCGCCCACCTACGGCATGACGGAAACCGCTTCCCAGGTGGCAACCGTGAAGCCAGCAGATTTTTTGCAGGGCATAACGGGCTGTGGTCAAACCCTGCCCCACGCTCAAATCACGATTCGCAACATCACGACGGGGAGAGTGCTAGGGGTGAATCAAACGGGCGTGGTGACGATCGCATCTGCATCACTAGCGCTGGGCTACTATCCAGAATTGTTTGACGACAGCGCCTTTTCCACAGACGACCTCGGCTGGCTGGATGAACGCGGCTATTTGCATATCGTGGGACGGCAAAGCGACAAAATCATCACAGGTGGCGAGAATGTGTTTCCGGCAGAAGTGGCGGCGGCGATTTTGGCAACGGGGTTGGTGCAAGATGTGGGCGTGATCGGCGTGATCGATCGCCAATGGGGAGAAGCGATCGCTGCCGTTTATGTGCCAATCGACACTAACCTAACGGTGGTAATGCTCAAAGCTGCTTTGGAAAATCGTTTAAGTAAATTTAAGCTGCCCAAACATTGGATTGCCGTAGAACAACTTTCCCGCAATGCTCAGGGAAAACTTAATCGGCAGGAACTGCGGCGGCTGGTGCCCACTGATTCAGCCAAGTAAGCAACAGGGGCGGTAATTCCTGGCGATCGCGAGTTTTGGCATCAATACAAAGATGGCGAGTCAGGGCTTTGATTATAGGCTTGCCTAGAGCAACTTCCAAATAAATCTGGTAGTGAATTTCAAACTCGGTGGGGCGAGTCTGATGAGGCGTGAGGTGAATTTCTAGGCGATCGCCCACTGCGATCGGTCGCAAGAAATCTACGCTGGCATGAACAATCGGCACCGCCACAGGCATTCCCTTAAAAAACGCCTTCAGGTCAATTCCTGCCGCTTGCAACGACGCTTCATACGCTTCATGGGCGATCGCCAACCCATTGGCAAAATACATCACCCCCGCCGCATCCGTATCTTGAAATCGCACCGTCCGATGATAAATAAACATTCCCCTTGCCTCTCGCCCCGTTAAAAACTAATCTTCCAAAGCTGAAAGATCTCTCCAGGTAGAGTTTTGACGATTTTGCCTCCAGCGGCTTGAACGAGCTTTTTCCAGCTTTCCAAGGGTTCTAGAAAAACTTCGCTGCCCAAGTAAGTTTCCAAGATTGCCCAGTTTTCTGCCAGTGGTGTCTCTGGATCGACTACATCAAACACAAAGGAACTACCCGGTTTCAAAACCCGTTTGGCTTCAGAAAGTACTTCACCCCAGTACTCTGGTGGGTAGTAGGCGCTGACTCCGGTGGCGATCGCTAAGTCAAATTGGTTCGCTTCATAGGGCATTTCGTGAGCGGGAGCCAGTTCGACCCCTTTAAACAGTTTGGAGTTCAATTGAGGTCCTCGCGCATTCAGCACATCTCGCGCTGCGATACTTACTTCTAGACCATAGAAAACCGCATCCCATTCGCGCCAGGGATAAATCAAAAAGCTGACTCCACAGCCAATATCTAGACAGCGCTGGTTTTTTTGGGGTTTAGCCAGTTGCCAAAAAGGAGAGGTAAGCTTGCTTTGCAGCAAGCCAGAGAGCCGCTCTTGATAAATCGGCATTGCCTTGACTTCATCGGGCAAATCAACCGCTGTACCTTGATACTCTTGGTTAAAACGGAACGCGATCGCGGCGATATGGCTTTCCCAATCGGTGTGGCGATCGCGCAACTCCCCAAACCCATCACTGAAATCTGCTTGAGATGAAAGACGCTTGTTTTTATTAGACATCTCTTTATTAGACATCCAATCCTTTAGCCTTTCAAGGCTTTATTGAAGTTTTGGCGGTAGGGTTTGTTAAAGATCAAGACGGGCCAGAGGGGCGCTAGATACCAGCGACCCTGGCTAAAGTTTGTCCGATTAAATCCCGTCCAAAACTTCCAAATTCCACCGACGTAAACGATGGATGCAACAACACCAATGATTTCCATAGCTGAACGAGTCCTCTAAATTTGCTAGTTACGCTTACTACTCTGTTTTATCCTACTTACAGAAATCCAGATGTCTAGTGGTGTCGATGTAACAAGGTTTTACGATGTTTAAGCTGAGGTGGCATTCCTTTCCTTAGGAAGATACCTTGAAGGCATCAGCGCTACAAAACTATAGAAAAGAAGACTCTACCCTTCAGAGAGTCAAAGTTTTTTTATTTATAACAATCACAATCGAGGGCGTATGCGAGCAGTTTTGATGGCAGGAGGATCGGGAACGCGACTAAGACCGTTGACTTGCGACCTTCCTAAGCCGATGGTTCCGATTCTCAACCGCCCAATCGCTGAACACATCATCAATTTGCTGAAGCGGCATGGCATTGATGAAATTATCACCACATTGCACTATTTGCCCGATGTCATCCGGGATTATTTTCAGGATGGCAGCGACTTTGGCGTGCAAATGACCTACGCCGTCGAGGAAGATCAGCCCTTGGGAACGGCGGGCTGCGTCAAAAATATTGCCGAGCTATTGGATGACACTTTTTTGGTGATCAGCGGCGATAGTATTACGGATTTTGACCTGAAGGACGCGATCTCCTTTCATAAAGCCCATCGCTCTAAAGCCACGCTGATTCTGACCCGCGTCTCTAATCCGCTGGAATTTGGGGTGGTGATCACCGACGAAAACTACCGCATTTCGCGCTTTTTAGAAAAACCTTCTAGCAGTGAAATCTTCTCCGATACCGTCAATACGGGCATCTACATCTTGGAGCCAGAGGTATTGAAGTACCTGCCAGAAAATCAGGAAAGTGATTTTTCCAAAGATTTGTTTCCGCTGCTGTTGGAGGAAGGGGAACCGATGTTCGGCTATATTGCCGACGGGTACTGGTGCGATGTCGGTCATTTGGATGTCTACCGCGAAGCCCAGTACGACGGCTTGTTTCGTAAAGTCAAGCTTGATTTTGCCTATGAAGAGCGGATGCCCGGTATTTGGATTGGGCAAAACACCTATCTTGATCCGACCGCGCAGATCGAAGCACCCGCCATGATTGGCAGCAATTGCCGGATCGGGGCGCGAGTGCTGATTGAAGGCGGCACGGTGATTGGCGACAACGTGACGGTGGGGGCGGATGCAAATCTGAAGCGCCCGATTGTGTGGAATGGGGCGATCGTTGGCGAAGAAGCCCACTTAAGAGCTTGTGTGATTGCGCGAGGCACTAGGGTCGATCGCCGTGCCCACGTGTTAGAAGGTGCCGTCGTGGGTGCGCTCTCCTCCATTGGCGAAGAAGCGCAGGTTAGCCCCGGTGTGCGGGTGTGGCCCAGCAAAAAGGTGGAACCCGGTGCCATTCTCAACATCAACCTGATTTGGGGACAAGCCGCCTATCGCAATTTATTTGGACAGCGGGGCGTATCTGGGCTAGCGAATATTGACATCACGCCCGAGTTTGCGGTCAAGCTCGGTGCAGCCTATGGTTCCACGCTCAAGATGGGTTCCCATGTTACGGTTTCCCGCGATCAGCGCACGATTTCGCGGATGGTGTCGCGATCGCTGATTGCGGGGCTGATGTCGGTTGGGGTGAATATCCAAAACTTAGAAGCCACGGCAATTCCAGTGGCGCGATCGATTGTGCCAACGATCGCGATCGCGGGTGGCATTCATGTCCGCGTCCATCCAGAGCGTCCCGACCACATTCTGATCGAATTCTTTGACCACAAAGGCATCAACATCTCCAAGGCGCGCGAAAAGAAAATTGAAGGCGCGTACTTTAAAGAAGATTTTCGTCGCGCCCAAATGCACGAAATTGGCAACGTCGCCTACGCCAACCAAATGCTAGATATTTACGGCATCAGTTTTGAGCGCCACCTCAACGTAGAAGCCATTCGCCACAGCAGTTCCAAAGTGGTGATTGATTATGTCTACGCCGTATCGGGCGCGGTGCTGCCCCAAATTCTCGCCAAATTTGGCTGCGATGCCGTGGTACTCAACGCTAGCCTCAACCAAGTTGCACCCACTAACTCAAATCGCGAAACCTTACTCAGCCAGTTGGGGCATGTGGTGGAAGCGCTGAAGGCTAATTTTGGGGTGCAGGTGTATGCCAATGGCGAACAACTGATTTTGGTGGATGAGGCAGGCAGCACCATTCGTGGCGAAATGCTGACGGCACTAATGGCAGAAATGATGCTAACTCAGACTCCTAAGGGCACGATCGTGGTGCCTGTTAATGCCTCCAGCGCCGTGGAACACATTGCCCGCCGTCACGGTGGTCGGGTAATTCGCACGAAGGCAAACCCGACTGCCCTAATGGAAACCTGCCACACCAGCGCCAATGTGGTTTTGGGCGGCAGTGGCGAGATGGGGTTCATCTTTCCCCACCTGCATCCCGGCTTTGACGCCATGTTTTGCATTGCCAAGATCATTGAATTGTTAACCATTCAAGAGCGATCGCTAGGACAGATTCGGGCAGATCTTCCTCGGATTAGCCATAAAACCCATGTCGTCCGCTGCCCTTGGTCAAGCAAAGGCTCGCTCATGAGGCATCTCGTTGAAACTCATCCAGTAGATTCCCTAGAACTGGTGGATGGCGTGAAAATTTTCGATCGTCGATCTGATGACTGGGTGCTGATTTTGCCCGATGCCGGGGAGCCGTTAGTCCATATTTTTGCCAACAGCCCCGATCGCAACTGGGTAGATGAAACCCTGCGAGACTACCGCATTCGGGTTCAAGAATTTGTTGATCAAGAAAATGAATCCGAAGAAGAAGTCTATGCCGAAAGCACTTATTCGTATTAGTGGGCGAGTGGAAAACTTGAGATTTTTTTAGTGTTTTCAACCAAGACTTATGAAATTTAACGTGACTTTGGATCGAGATGAAGATGGAGTTTGGATTGTTGAATGTCCAAGCATTCCCGGTTGTGTTAGCCAAGGGCAAACCAAAGACGAAGCAGTTAAAAATATTAAAGATGCGATCGCGGCTTGCCTGCAAGTTCGGGCAGACCGGGGTTTGCTGTTAACCTTTAACACTTGTTAAGTATTGGATGTAACAACCTGTTGAGTCTGGTTGGGCGATCGCCGCTATTCCCTACAATGAGGTCAGACCTTGTGTAGAAACCGCGATTGATTATGGCTAAGACCGTTGGGGATATAATGACCCATGACCCGATTACAGCGAACCGCGATACTGCGCTGATCGAGGTCATCAAAATATTGGCAGAGAAGCGCATTAGCGGTCTGCCCGTGGTGGATGAAGCTGGCAAACTGATT
>CASBQE010000388.1 GCA_949127665.1 Synechococcales cyanobacterium PMM_0083 | reverse complement strand
CAACAGGCGGAAATTGCGAAGTTGGAAGCAGATAATGCCGCGCAAAAAGCAACAGCGGCAGAATTGCGGCGACAGGAAGAAAGCCAGAAGGCTGAGTTGGAGCGGTTGTACAACGACCTGGAAAAACAAAAATCAGATAGAGATGAGGCTATTAAAGAAGCGGCCGAACTGAAAGGAAAAACTGAAACATTGCAGCGTCAATATGAGCAAATGCTGGCTAAATGGACCACACCAGATCGGCAGAAGAAGTAATAAAAAATTGCAAAAACAAAGAAGTGCGGGAAATAAATTTATCAGTCTAACTTTTGCCAACATTGATGCATTCAGCTTGCCAGGAACACCACGAGTGGTATCATGTCAAAGGTCGGAGCGGGCAAAGACAGCTCGCGGCAATCCGAGTGTGACACGCCCAAGTGAATTGAAATTGAAGAAGAGAGCCAGGCCTGTGAGGACAAGTGCAGCGATGTACTTTCACGTGTGCCTGGCTCTCTTGCTTCTTTCTGTTGCTAGCACTGCGCGGGAATAGGCTTATTAATAGACCAGTCTACTAATAATTCGAAAAGAAAAAAGCAAAGATACAGTAAGCCCCCTTGCCAAAATAGAACATCATCTCAGCTTGCAGCGGAGACAAACTCAACAAATATGGTGGTGTCAGCGGTTTTGATGACACTTCACGAATTGCCTTAGCTAATTTTAGTAGAGTAAAAGAAAAGGTGCGCACTCTCGTGAAGCGCGCACCAATTACTCCGTGTAACGGACAGTTTAATCATTGTTCGTATTTTTTAGGCAGGCAGCACGGGCTCGACTTTAATGATTCATCAAATATAGCAGTCAATTACAACATCAAGCTGAAGAGAAACTAGCAGTTTGATATCGGAATGACGGAAAGAGGCACGAGAAACTTGACCCTTTGCGGACCAAAAGAATAGAAAGATTGGATCATGACCAGCGGAAATCCAGTGTTGAATATGTGCTGAATTTAGATTGGTCCGATTCACGAGGTAAGTAACATATTCTCCAAGCTCTGAAGGATTGCCTAGATACTTATTTTTAGTGGAAAGCGACCATCTTCCAAAAGTATGGTTTTCGTCTTTTTTGAAAGCGTCATCAGTTTGTACTCTTAACTCTTCTGTAATTTCTGCTGGGTCTAAATCTATGCTAGCTATACGAAGACTTGCATAGACCTCCTCTGGCACATATCTATCTTCGCTTTGCTCATCTACAAGTCGAAATTTGGAGTCTTCAAAAAGTTTTTTGTTTTGCCAAACCTCAAGCAAGAGAGAAGCATTCAGCTCTTGCAGAATCTGCCATTGCTGGGCTCTAATCACGATTTTCGTGTTGGGACACTGAGCTGCAAATTTCAATATAATGTAAGCATGAAAACCGGTTTTCGTAATTTGGTCACGTATAAACTGTAAATTGTGCGCAAAATCAGAGTCTTGATCCTCTGATATAAAAAGTTCTCCAATGTTGCGAAATTGCGCCGTAAAATCACACCCTTTAGAGGTCAATGAGATTACCTCGTCGATGGCGAGCACTTGCGGCAAAAGCAAGCAAGAAATTTTGATTATGATTGGTCGTGTTGTACTTTCAGGCATTGAAAAAGTAGGGTGATGTTTCCACCACCCTACTCTAACTCAAAAGTTGTTCTTAGTTATTTACGGGCTTGCCGTTGATACCTGTAATGCCTCCGTCATCATCGGTTTTAATGTTGTCATCACCACGAAGATCAAGACCTGATTTGTCTTTCGCCTTGTGGTCGGGACTGCGATCTCCTCTCTTGTTTTTATCAAGAGGTTCGCCTTTCTTCTTGCCTTGTTCTTGTCGTTCCCTCCACTTTCTTCTCTTTTTCTCATCGTTAGCCCCTTTAGATGGCTCGCCTTGCTTGGGACACGGACCGGGAGCTTTGGTTTGCTTAGGATTTGGTTCCGGATTATCTTTACCACTTCCTTTCTTGGCGCCTTTACCGCCTTTACCGCCCTTACCGCCCATGGAGCCATCTATCACGCCACGAACTATAGGCGGCAAAAATCCATCATCGCCTGGACGACCAGGGTTGAATGGATTTAGCCCAAGGGAGTCGGTATAAACCAGCGGGCTATTGCGAACATAGGTGTAGAGGTTCAAGTCTCCCGCATCATATCCAATCGGGTCAGGCTGCAAGAAGCGTCCAATTTTTGGAGATAGGTATCTATTTTTGTAGTAATAGAGACCAGTTTCAGAATCATAACGTTGGCCATTAAATCCGAAGATTGTTCCAGCAAGAGTTGTGATTTCTCCAAATGGAGAAAACTTATTCTTATTGGCGATGGCGCCCGAAGCGTTGCTAACACCAACAATCGATCCCATCTTATCCGGGTGATAGAAAGAAAGCACTCCTGCGCTCGTGACCCGGATTAATGGTTGGTCGATTTCATCGCCAAACACATAGCGGTTCTGGAGTGCTCCAGAGACACCATTGTACTGGGCGATCATCTGCCAATCGGCATAGACATATCGAGATTTTGTGGTGCCAACTGTTTTCTGACTCTGCCGGTGCATCGGGTCATAGACAAAGCTAGCACTGGTACCAGTCTTACTGGCGGTCAGCAAGTGATCTTCAGTATCATATCCAAATGTCCACGTTCCATCTCCTGTCAAGCACTTGTTAGCGCTGTAGGTGTACGCTGTGCCTCCAACGGTAGGATACTTGTTGGTACTATCCGCAGTACCATAAGTAACAGTACCGGCAGGTGAAGGATGCCACATGTAAGTGCTATCGCTCACAGTTTGCGTCAATGGCTCATGGACATTGTTGAAACCGTATGTAAAAGCTACGTTCGAACCCACGAAGTTGTGAGTGATTCCGGTGATATCCTCATTGAGTTGCGGCGTATATACAACGGTTGCCCCGTTGCTATAGGTCAACTGAGTACGCTGTGAGAGCTGATTATAAGAAATTGCAACGGCACTGGTGGCACTTCCGTTGAGCTTGATGTTGCTCAAACGGTCTAGTTGATCATAGGTTCGGTCGATAAAATACGCATCTGGCCAAGTCGTCTTGGTCCGATTGCCATTGCCATCCAGAACGTGAGTGACTGTTTTACCGTCTGGATATTGCTCCTTAAAAGCCCTACCAGCGGTATCAAAGAAGAACTGCATTGCGCCTGAGCTAGGGTCTCCGCTAACGACTGGTTTACTGGCTTGAGTCAGTCGTCCGGCTAGATCATAGGTGTTCGTAATGACGGGCTGACCGGTAGGGGTTTTTGTCGAGAGACGATTGAGCACATCAAATGTGTTTACGATGCTACTGCCTGAGCGAGTCAGGAATGTAAGAACATTGCCGTTTGCATCATACAAACTGTTCTGCTCAAATGTGGTATCAGCAAAAATCGTTTTTGCCGCTCGGTCAAAACCATCCCAAGTAAACTGGCTTTGATTGGTGCGCTGGTCATTGATGGTGGCTAACTGCCCATTTGCAGTAAAAGTCATGGACCGATCAATAGTGGAGGTAGGGTCCGTGACCTGGTTTACACGATCAAGCGCGTCATAGCCGAGCTGCCACAACCTTGACTGGGCATCCAGAATGGTCTGTAATCTGTCCTTACCATCAAAAGTCCAAGTGGTAGTCTTGTTTGCCGGATCCACCTCCGTCAGCTTTTGGTTAGTTGCAGAATAAGTCCAGATAACAGTCTGCCAAGCCGGTGCACCACCTGTCTGACGCTCTTTTTTAGTCAAGTTTCCATTATCATCAAAAGTGAACTTTGTTAGATAACTGAAGGGTGCTGGCTCGGTGATCTGGGTCATCCGCCGAAGCGGATCGAACAAGAAAGTTCGTTGATTTAAGCGTGGATCGGTAATACTTGTGGTATTGCCAACGGTATCGTAGCCATATGACGTTGTGAGATTTAAGCGGCCTGTGCCAAAGTCAGCAACTTCGGTTAAAAGCTTTTCGGTCGTGACATCGTAGGTATATTTGGTGATGATTCCAGTTTCATCTTGGCTCGTGAGCAATTGTCCACGCACATTCCAAGTCATTGTCACCGTGGGCGTGAACCCACCAATTATTGGGCGTTGGATTGTGAGCAGATTTCCTGTAGTCGGATCGTAAGAATATGTCGTCGTGTTCAAACGACCGTCTTGAGCCGTTTTCACTTTGGCCCAAGTCGGATCATAAGTGAAAGTTTCAACAATATTGCTCAACCCTGAACCGCTTTTTGATACATAGGTGGTCGTCAGATGATTGTTGTTTGCATCAAATGTCCACTGCGTATAGTTGCCTTCCGGCATTGTGAGTCGATTGAGCCGCCTGAGTCCATCAAATTGATAGCTTGTGACAAAACCAAGAGCATCGATTTCTTTTATGGCGTCTCCATTTGAATTCCAATAGGTCACACCTTTATTGCTCAAGGGGTTGACCAATTCACTTCTTGATCCAGCGAAATAGTAGTTTGAAACCTGCCCGAGCGCGTTAGCTTGGGTCATAACTCGATTTAACGAGTCAAAAGTATTGGTGACGAAAGCTACGGCCGGATTCGCAGGATAGAAATATTTGGACATGAGTCCAGCAGACACATACTGGAAGGTAATGTTTTTCGAATTTGCATCTACGAAAGTTATCAGATTGTTCGCGCCGTCTCTGGAATAGCTGACACTGCGACCAGTTCCGTCGGTGACGCTGGAAATAAAGTTACCGGTGTAGTTCAGAGTTAACGTTCGGCCCATGCCGTTGGTGATGCTCGTCAACTTGCCAGCCGCATAAGTTAGCGTGATCGTGACACCGGTTGGCCAAGCAATCGAAGTCAATTGACCAGAGGTGTTGAATGAATAAACGGTTTTCTGCGGAGTGGTGACTTTGTAAGCACCAGAAACGAGAGTCAAGATTGACGCATTGTCTTGCGGCAGTCCATAGGTGCCATCGGGGAGCAGTGTGAAAACCACATCTTCATCATCAGGCATGCTCACGCTGACAACGTTGTTGGTCAACTGATCGACCCACCACTGATTGGCCAGATGCACCATAACCAGCTTGTCGACTGGCAAAGTGGTGTCACTTAACAGATCAAGTACAACATACATTTCAACAATCGACGCGACGGCGTTAATCGGCGACTCACTGCCCAGCGCTCTAAAACCATCACTTCCAAGCTTTGCCGAAGCAGCCCAGTTGTGAGTCCAGCCCAGACCAAGGGGACCGTTTGAGAGTCTTGCGCGCGAGTCATAGCTAGTTGAGAAATCGAGCTTATAGGGGAACTGACCACTGCCGATTGTCAAATCAGTATGGCGATAGAGAAAATCACCAGTTCTAACATTGATTGGATCGTCTTCTTCAGGGTCGGGCTTCTTTTCTGGCGGTTTGGCAGGCCACCAGCCAGTGCCCACACCACCAGCATAGGCGCCATAGATTATGCCTTGGGCTCCTCCGAATGTATTAATCAGAGAATAACCAGTCAGCGTCCAGTGGCCAGCGAAAAATTGACCGGCAGTCTGGGCCAGAAGTGCATTCCACCCATAGGGCAGATAGTAAGTTTCAATGTT
>CASBQE010000387.1 GCA_949127665.1 Synechococcales cyanobacterium PMM_0083 | reverse complement strand
ATCTCCATCACAACGAATTTATGTCGCACAATTTCTTTGCAAAAACGGGTTTTCTGGGATTGATGTTAGGAGCGATCGCCACCAGTACAATTCTCAACGCCTGCTCTTCAACATCGGCTCAAAACCAAACTCCGTCTCAGTCATCTACAACCAACGCTGGATCAATGCAAGGCATGGATCACAGCAAGATGGGCGACATGAATCACGGGATGGATCTTGGACCTGCTAATGCTGAGTTTGACTTGCGTTTTATTGATGGCATGACTCCGCATCATCAAGGCGCGATCGTCATGGCACAGGAAGCTTTGCAAAAGTCTAAGCGTCCTGAAATTAAAAAATTAGCTCAAGCTATTATCAATGCCCAAAATAAAGAAAAGGCTGAGATGAAACAGTGGCGAACAGCCTGGTATCCCAACATGGGCGCGACCCCAATGGCATGGCACACTCAAATGGGACACTCTATGTCGATGTCTGAGGAGCAAAAGAAAAGCATGATGATGAGCATGGATTTGGGAAAAGCGGATGCCGAGTTTGATCTGCGCTTCCTCAATGCCATGATTCCGCATCATCAAGGCGCAGTCGTCATGGCAAACGACGCTCTCAGTAAGTCAAAGCGTCCTGAAGTTCAAAAATTGGCAAAAGACATTATTGCCTCTCAGCAAATCGAAATTGACCAAATGAACCAATGGCGAAAAGCCTGGTACAAGCAATAGTTCTAGCTGCAAGATTTCATTTGGTATCCTCAATCGCTGCGGGGCAGGCAGCCTCTTCTTTCCGTTAGCGCCGCTTTCGCCTGTTCGCGATCGTCAAAGTGAATTTTTTCAGTGCCAAGAATTTGATAATCTTCATGTCCTTTGCCAGCAATCAAGACTCCATCACCCGGCTGAGCATTGAGGATGGCAGCGCGAATCGCCGCCGCGCGATCGCCCATGACAATCGGCTTAACCGCTCCGAGAATGCCTGCCACCACATCTTCTAGAATGCGCTGAGGATCTTCGGTGCGAGGATTATCAGAAGTAACATAAACAACATCAGCAAGGTCGGCGGCGATCCGTCCCATTTGCGGGCGCTTAGTGCGATCGCGATCGCCCCCACAGCCAAATACACAAATCATCTGTCCGCTGATAAAGGGACGGGCGGCTTTCAGCATATTTTCCAGGCTATCTGGCGTGTGGGCATAATCTACAATTACGCTGATGTCTTGATCCGGTGAAAGCTGGACTTGTTCCATGCGACCGGGCACACCGCTAAACTGGGGCAATGCAGCCGCGATCGCGTCCAGATCTAACCCTAAATGCAACACTGCACCAACCGCTGCCAGCAAGTTTTCTAGGTTAAATTGTCCCACCAAGGGCGACATAAATTGGGTGTCTCCTTTGGGGGTATGCAGCACTCCGCTAACACTGGCGGCTCCATAGCTCAGGTCACTTGTCCACAAATCGGCGCGGCTATCCTGTGTGCTGTAGCTCCAAGTTTTTGGTTCCGGTCGAGCAGAGAGCAGCCGTTTGCCATACGCATCATCTAGGTTGATCACCGCCAGCCCCTTCAAATAATCTGAGTTAAACAGCAGCGCTTTAGCCGCAAAATACTCTTCCATATCGGCGTGATAATCGAGATGATCTTGGGTCAGATTGGTAAACACACTGACTTCAAAGGTGCAGCCTTGCACCCGACCTTGCGCCAATGCGTGAGAGCTTACTTCCATTACGCCGTAATCGCATCCGGCATCTATCGCATCGGCAAGCTGCTTTTGGAGTTCCACAGCAAAAGGAGTTGTGTGGGCGGCAGTGTGTTGATAGCCCTTCCAGCGCGTGTAAAGGGTGCCTAACAAAGCGGGAGATTTCTGCGCGTGGTTGAGAAAAAACTCAATCAGGTGCGTGGTCGTCGTTTTGCCGTTGGTGCCAGTCACGCCCACCAGCTTCAGAGTTTGGGCAGGATAGTGATAGAAGGCGGCGGCAATCTGGGCGCACACCTGAGACATATTTTCTGCGGGGATAATATAGGCATTGGAGGCGATTTCCGGTTTGTTTAAGGCTTTACTCGCAGCAGCCGGAGAAACGATCGCCGCAATGGCACCTGCCGCGATCGCCCCTGACCAAAACTCGCCGCCATCAACTCGCGTTCCCGGCATTCCAATAAATAAATCCCCCGGCTGACACGCCAGCGAATTGGTAGATAAGCCTTTCACCTCGCTATCTAGCACGGGATGATCAGCTACTGGAGCAACCCCAGATGCAGCCAGCAATTCTCGCAGCTTCATGTCAGCACCTTCTCACAAAACGAACTTCTATTGTGCCGGATCACTGAGCAATTTCTGTAGCATCTGTTCCAACTGGGCGATCGTGGCACGGGGAGAAGGGCGGGGAATGGGATGAAGTGTCGAATTTAGCGTGTCGAATGTCGCTCCTTCCGCTTGACTCACCCAAAACAATACTGGAATTTCGTATTGGTATTGTTGAAACCAATCGTCTTGTGTGGTGATGTCTCGCACTTCTAGTTCTAGCGGGATGCTTTGAATTTGCTCTAGTTTTTCTTGTAGCCCTTCACAAAGATGACAACCCGGTTTGCTATACAAAATTAACTGCATGACTGAAAACTCCTTGAGCGATTCCGCTTCGTCAAGGTGAGTATACGCCAACATAATTGCGCGATCGCCATGCAAGCATAGTCAGATTTGGCTATCTTAGGTACAACGCGGATTGGAGCAGGCAACTAAATCTAAAATGAACCAGTCTATTGAACCTTTAACTAACCCCGCTAGCCTTGACCTTAAACGGCTTAACCAAAAGTTTGAGCAGGCTCACCCCAAAGATATTCTTGCATGGTGCATTGTCAACGTCCCGACTGGGTTGGTTCAAACTAGCGCTTTTAGCGTGGATGATTTGTTGATCACGGATTTGCTTTATCGCGATTTGCAGCCAACAAACCCCACTCCCGTTCTATTTATAGATACCCTGCACCACTTTCCTCAAACCCTCGATTTGGTTGCAAAAACAAAGCATCTCTACACTCTCAATCTCAAGAGTTACAAAACTCCTGGGGTGACGATGCGGCAAAGTTTTGCAGCAAAATATGGGGAAGCTTTATGGCAAAAGGATCGTGCTAAGTTTCATCAGTTGACAAAGGTTGAGCCATTGCAGCGTGGCTTAGCAGAACTAGGCGCGATCGCATGGCTGACTGGCGATCGCCGCGACCAAGATACCACCTTCGCCCATCTACCTATTTTCCAACTGGATTCACACCAACGGTTAAAGGTCAATCCTTTAGCAAACTGGACTCGCAAAGAAACTTGGGCATACGTGTTTGAATATGATGTCACTTATAATCCTTTGCACGATCAAGGATATTCCAACATTGGAGATGAACCCTTAACGATGCCAACCACGGGCATCGCTAACGAATAGGTTGGACATTGGCAAAACTAAAGCGATACTTGATACCTTTTTCCTATGCCTAAAACTGTTTTTATTACGGGTGCTTCCACTGGAATTGGCTATGCGACCGCTCAGCTTTTTCAGGAGAAAGGATGGAACGTGGTAGCAACGATGCGTTCGCCCAAAAAAGCTGCCGACCTTGCCCAGTTGGATAATGTGCTGTGTTTGCCGCTGGATGTGACTGATTTCAGTTCGATTCAGCCCGCCGTCGATGCCGCATTAGAACGATTTGCCGCCATTGATGTATTGGTCAATAATGCAGGCTATGGCTTGATTGGAGCGTTTGAAGCCTGCACCGCCGAGCAAATTCAGCGGCAGTTTGCAACCAACGTGTTTGGGCTAATGGAAGTGACCCGTGCATTTTTGCCTCATTTTCGCGATCGCCGCGATGGCGTGATTGTCAACATTGCTTCCATTGGCGGACTAACTGCGTTTCCGCTGTATAGTCCCTATCACTCAACCAAATGGGCAGTGGAAGGCTTTACCGATTCGTTGCAATACGAACTGGAACCGTTCAATATTCGAGTCAAGCTGATTGAGCCAGGTCCAATTAAGACGGATTTTTACACGCGATCGCCCGATATAGCCCAACAGCCCGGTCTCACTGCTTACGACAGCTTCATCGCAAAAGTCATGCCCAGCATGACCAAAGCCGGAGAAACTGGATCGCCTCCCGAAGTGACCGCCGCCGTGATTTTCCAAGCTGCAACCGATGGTAGCGATCGTCTGCGCTATCCCGCTGGTGGCAATGCTGGACTGTTGCTGCTGCTGCGTAAACTGCTGCCCGACTCGATGTTTGCCGCGATCGTCCGGGCTGCCACCATCAAGAAGTAGTAAGCCATCATATTTTGCTGCCACACATTGATGTTATTCAAGCTTGATAGCTGATTAGCTTTGCAGGTATGCGCTTAACAGGATTATTTGGTGACTTGATTTGAACATTACTAATACTTAAATTTGAATTATTAAGGGCTTCAAGATTGGCGCGATCGCTTGCAGGAAAAGAGTGATATTTCTCATCACGCATTAGCACAAATAATCGAAGCGTTGTCCGATTTTCAAGTTGAAGATCTAAATAATTGAAAACCTTATTCGGATGCTCTATGTGCCACATTCCTCTAATTCTGAGATGAGTAATTCCCAAAGGATCAACTTTGTTCACTCGCCCTAACTCTTTAGTTGGGCTAAACTCGACATCTGGAATCAAATTTACTCCACTCACGATCGTGGTTCTGATCCGCTCATAGATTTCTTTAGAGGCTGCATAGCAATCACCATAAACAAACCACAGCGTAGATAATTGATTGGTGCTTTTGTTGATTGAACCTATGACATAAATAATATCTTTCTCGTACCAGTTTTCACACTGACGACACGCTTGCGTAATCATTAGACTATCAGAGAACAGCTTTGCCGATGGGTAAGAACTATTTAAAGCAATTTGCGAATTCTCGGATTCTATCTTCTTGACTTCGATCGCGTCTCCATTAATCAGCATTAAATCAGGTGGATTATTTTGATTTCCAAAATACGAAAAAACATTTTCATATATTTCATGTTTCTTACTGACATCACTCTCATAAAGAGTGTCAGAAAAAATATCCTTTACAAAGGCTTCAAGCGCATCTCCAACAGCGTTTATCTTATTTCTACTTCGATAAAAACCAGTAATATCTAAAACCTGGCATCTGACAACTATTTGGATAGCTTGGAGAAGATTAGACATATGCTCTCTAAAATTTTAAGGTTTTCTATATTAGGAAATATTGAGACTGAGTTGCAGTGATAATTGACTTTCTAACCTAGCCTCTGGAGTGTCACTCAAACCAAATAAGTCATGTTTGATCGCTTGGGCTAAAGCAGAACTTAGATTGACTGGTACTGCATTACCGATCATTTTATAAGCAGAAATCAAGTTGTTGTAATGGAAGATAAACTTATCAGGAAATGTTTGAATTCTGGCACATTCTCGAACTGAAAGT
>CASBQE010000386.1 GCA_949127665.1 Synechococcales cyanobacterium PMM_0083 | reverse complement strand
GCCTATTTGGAACCATTAACCACTTCTCCCTGGAAACGGTCAGCTTACGCTCAAGCGATTGATCGTGTGATGAGTGCTGGCGCAAAATCTGTTGGGGTAGATCTGATTTTTGATCTGCCTAGTAGTTATCCCCAAGAGGATCTGCGATTTCAAAAAACCTTGCAGCGCTATGCCGGACGCATTGCCTTAGCCCTTGAGTACGAAGAGAGCATACCAAAAACAGGGTCAACATATCAGATTCAGATTAAGCTTCCCCAGGAAATGTTTCAAACGCAGCCTGGATCACTTGGATCGATTAATTACTTGACTGAAGCGGATAATGAAATTCGTATGTTTGCGAGTGAGTATCCTCGACAAGTCGCGCTCAACTCAGCACGAGCAGGAAATGGTCAAGTTGCAAAAAACTTTGAGCAGATGGCAAGTCAGTATCCAGCGTTTTCTCACGCAGCCTTGAACGCCAGCAAGATCACTTATCAGCCACCGAAGGGCGAGAATATATTTTTCTATGGACCTGCAGAAACCTTTACTCAAATTCCCTTTTGGGAAGTGCTAGACCCGGAAACCTGGGAAAATCATCGCCGACAAAAAACGTTTGAGGGAAAGATTGTTTTAATTGGTCCGACAGCCGCATCTTACCAAGACGCTCATTTTACGCCCTTTGGCAAGATGCCTGGGGTAGAGGTGAATGCCAATGCGATCGCCACACTGCTCGAAAATCGATCGATCTCAGCAGCGATCCCCAGTCTGCCAGCCCAAGGTGCGCTTGTAGCAGTGCTGGTGTTATTTGCGGGCTACGTGCAAAGCCGTAATCGTCAGATTAGCCCCCTACGCCGCTTTGGCATCGCGATCGCGCTGGCTTTAGGCTGGGTCAGCATTAGCTACAGTGTGTTTGTCGCTGGACGGTTGATTTTGCCGACTGCAATGCCAGTGGTGGCGATCGTCGTCAGCGGAGCCTCTTATTTAGTCACCGGCATTAGAATCGAGAAATGGCAACAGCAGCGCGCAACCCAGCAACGTCGCCAAGCTCTTCAACAGCATGGTGCATCTCAAGATGTGAAGAATTTTGTCTACGCCAGCGGAGACAGCGACCTTCGGGGTGTGATTGATGAACAACGCAACCTAGAAGTCATTGGCAGAATACTAGATGGACGGTATGAAGTGTGTGAAGAGATTGGCTCTGGTGGATTTGGTAAAACTTACAAAGCACGAGATGCTAGCCGACCAGGGAAACCTTTTTGTGTGGTCAAACAGTTGCGCCCCGTCAACACGAAGCCTAATGCGCTCAAACTAGCAAAAGATTTATTTGACCGAGAAGCCAAAGTTCTCCAAGATTTGGGAGAACACGACCAAATTCCGAGGCTTCTCACCTATCGAAAAGATGAATTTTACCTGGTGCTGGACTTCATTGAGGGCAAACCCCTTCAAGAGGAGATGTTTGGGCGGCGGCTGCCCGAATTGAAGGTTGTTTCTATCCTGCAAGACCTGCTGACAGTTTTAGAATTTATCCATAGCAAAAATGTGATTCATCGAGATATTAAACCTACCAACATTATCCGACGAAAATTAGATAGCAAACTCGTTCTAATTGACTTTGGTGCCGTCAAAGAAATTGAGCAAAGAATTGAACAGTTAGGCGATCCTGAATCCGTTAGTCAAATGACTGTTGCCATTGGGACTGATGGATTTATGGCACCCGAACAAGCCCACGGTCGTCCTCGTCTTAGCAGCGATATTTATTCAGTTGGCATTGTTGGCATCTTGGCACTGACTGGGATATCGGCTAAAGAGTTAAATCAGAAGCGAGATCCTGATACTGATGAATTTGAATGGAAAGAAAATGTTCAAGTCAGCCATACTCTTGCCGAAATTCTCGACAAAATGGTGGGTTCTGATCATTTTGCTCGCTATCAATCGGCAACTGAGGCTTTGATTGCCTTAAAGCCACTGTTCGAGAATGCCAAGAAGCTGTGGGAACAGACAAACTTTGTAGAGCCTCCCACGTCAGAAGATTTTGCAGAGTCAATCTTAGAGGAAACAAAAGCGTGGCCCAAAACTTTTAGCGCTACTCCCCAACCGCCTGATCCTGATTTCGCTGATGAAGCAGGTAGCCGACAAAATTCCTTTAGCTATCTGTTGATAGCCATGACAACCTGCTTTAATCGTGCAGGGTCTCTTGATCATCCATCCACAGAGCTTCTGTTTCTGAAAGTTCTTCTGCATCTTCTGCGATCGCCCCATTAGGATCGTGGCGAGTCACAAACGGTAGATAAGATCCCTTTAAACCTCGCTTAATTCGCTCCGGTGTTCCTTCAAAAATCACAAATAGTGGATAGGTACTATCGGCTCCATCGCTCAAAATGTGGCGATACCGAAAGGGCATATCCCATTCATAGCCTCGGCTTAAATGAACTTGGGTATGTCGCCAGCGCCCCAACAAATCAGAAAAGTCTTCTTCGGGACGATGGATAAACACAAAAATCTCTACGCCTGTTTTGATCTTCCATTCTGGATCGCACATCAAAATGGCAATATCGCAAGGTAGACACAAGGTTTCTCCGGCTTGCCCGATGCTAACGCCTTCACTTGATGATGCGATCGCTCCCCGGAGTCGAACAATCGGTAGGGGAATCGTGATCAGGCTTTCATCGGGGCGACGCATACTGGGAATCATTTCCAGATAGGGGCGATATTGCCTTAAAAGTGCGATCGCGGCTGTAGCATTGCTGTATTCTGCCAAAGCCTCTTCATAGAAAACTTTTTGAGTCACCATAATAACGGTTGCTATTAGCCCAATTTCTCAAACACAGCAAACATTGGCAGGTACATCGCCAGCAAGATGGAGCCGACCATGCCTCCCAACAGCACAATCATGATGGGTTCCATAATGCTGGTCAGCGCTTTAACCGCCTGCTCCACTTCATCCTCATAAAAGTCGGCAACTTTAGAGAGCATCTTATCCAGTTCTCCTGTTTCTTCCCCAATGCTAATCATTTGAATTGCCATCAGCGGGAAAACCTGTTCTTTTTGCAAGGCAATACTGATCATGCCCCCGGTTTGAATTTCGCGACGAGCTTCATCAACCGCATTGGCAATAATCTGGTTGCCCGCTGTGTCACGCACAATTTCCAGGCAGGTCAGAATAGGAACTCCAGAGCGAGTCAGCGCTCCAAAGGTGCGGCAAAACCGAGCAGTTGCGCTTTTTTGAATTAAGTCTCCAAACAAGGGCGCTTTCAACATCAGGCGATCGACGGTTTCTCTGCCAATCCGCGTTTTGTAATATTGCTTGTAAGCATAGACCACACCCACGACAACTGCGATCAACATCGCAACATTAAAAATATTTTGCACAAAGTCGCTGATACTCATCATCGCCTGGGTAAAGGCTGGCAACTCAACGCCAATATCCTTAAAAATCGTGGCAAAAATTGGCAGTAAGAAACGCACCATGCCAAAAAAGATCAAAATCGCCAGTGAGCCTACTGTAACGGGATAAGACATCGCTGCTTTGATTTGATTCTGCAACCGAGCTACATCTTCTAAAAGCTTTGCTAAACGGTTAAGCACTTCATCTAAAACCCCGCCCACTTCTCCTGCCTGAATCATGGCGACGTACAAATCATCAAAACACTCAGGATATTTACGCATGGAGTCCGACAGGCTGATGCCTTGCTGTACATCTGCACTCACACCCAACAGCGCTCTTTTCAACTTTGGGTTTGCGCATTGCTCAGATAAAACTCCCAATCCTCTAACCATTGCCACGCCTGCGTTAACTAGCGCTGCAAATTGCCGTGAGAACACCGCCTTATCTTTGACCGTCACCTTTGCCATTGAATCGCTAAGACTCTTAAGGCTAAAGTTAAAGGACATCCCTGCCTGCTGCTTCAGTTCTTTAACGAGTAAGCCCCTCTCTCGAAAAGAAGCACGGGCTTCCCGAAGAGACTCGGCGACAATTTTTTCTGTTCGGCTGCCGCTACCGTCTTGAACACGAGCAACAAAAGTCGGCATAGCTAAGTACCTGTAAGGATTAGTAGAATGTGTAAACTACAGTGCTATTATGCCGCTTTTGCATGAGATCGCTTAGAAGTTGAATTCAAAGCGGCATAGTTTGACTAACGGCGGGCTGCACCTGCCTGAGCAGTAGCAGGTGAATTTCCAATAAGTCGCTGCAATTCATCGGGACGTGAAGTTTTAGACATTGCGGCTTCAAAACTAATAAGATTTTGTTTGTATTGGTTTGCCAACACAGTTTCTAGTGTTTGCATCCCCAATTTGCCGCCTGTTTGAATGGCTGAGTAAATTTGAGCCGTTTTTCCTTCTCGAATTAGGTTAGAAATGGCTGGGGTAATGATCATAATCTCCTGTGCCATGATTCGACCATATTCATTGGGTTTAGGATTCTTTTTAGGAACTAAGGTTTGGCTAAAAACAGCCACAAGAGAGTTAGAAAGCTGTACTCTTATCTGGGTTTGTTTATCAGCAGGAAACACGTCAATGATCCGGTCAACGGTTTGTGCGGCAGAACTGGTGTGTAGGGTGCCAAAAACCAGGTGACCTGTTTCTGCGGCAGAAATAGCAAGAGAAATGGTTTCCAAGTCTCGCATTTCCCCTACGAGAACAATGTCTGGATCTTCCCGCAGGGCTGCTTTGAGTGCATTGGCAAAGCTTTTGGTGTCTTCTCCAAGCTGACGCTGGTGAATCAAGCTTTTGATCGGTTCATATACAAATTCGATCGGATCTTCAATCGTCAGAATGTGTTCAGCGCGGGTGCGATTGATTAGATCAATCATGGCAGCAAGAGTGGTGGTTTTGCCAGACCCGGTGGGACCGGTCACCAAAATCAGCCCTCTCGGCTTTTCTGCCATTTCTCGCACCACATCAGGCAGTCCCAGTTTTTCAAAGTTGGGGATTTTGGAACTCAGTGCCCGCAGGCAAGCGGCATAGGTGCCTCGGTCTTTGTAGACGTTAACGCGAAAACGAGCCAGTCCTCTCACACCATAGGAGCAATCTAATTCCCAGTTTTGTTCAAGGTTTTTTCGCTGGGTGTTGTTTAGCATACTGAAGATGAGGCGTTGGCATTCTTCAGCACTTAGGGCTTGATCGCCAATGGGCTGTAGGTGCCCACTAATGCGGAAGTAGGGTGGTAATCCAGCCGTGAGGTGCAGATCAGAGCCGCCCATTTCAACTAGCTGCTCCATCAAGTCTTCAATCATTAATTCCATTAGGCTGCTCCTTCTCGCGAATGATTTTCTATGGATTGTCTACGGGGCTATTTGCGATCGCGCAGTGTAACCCGCTCAACATTTTGTTTTCCGACTGGTTAGGCATTGCAAGTTCCTAGGATACCCACAATCGTGATCAAGCTTTCATAGCTAATCTTGAAAGCGTGGAGTGAGGCAATAGGGGCAATCCAACCATTCTTGCTTGAGTTCTGCACTACAGGTGCGGCAACTTAAGGCACTCTTTCGTTTGGTCTTGAGTTCTGATTCCAACCCAGAATCAGTGAAAGTAACCCGTTCTATCTCTTCTAGGGTTGTATCTCCTTGCCTAACCAAATTTAAGCTGTAGGCAAGTAAGGTTGTCATGCCTTCTTCTACCGCGACTTCTTTTAAGGTGCTTGTGGGCGCACCTTGGTTAATCAGCGTTTGGATCTGTTCAGTGACCCGCATGACTTCATAAACACCGCACCGTCCTTTATAACCAACCCCGTGGCATTTCTGGCACAACTGCCCTTTTGCACCTGCCTCTTGAACTTCTTGAGGCTGTAGGGTATTCGCTTTATATAAAGTTAGTTCACCATCTCCAGAACTGGTTAAGCCAAATCGAGCTAGCTCGTCTCGGCTAGGAGTATATGGAATTCGGCACTCGCTACAAACTCGCTGCACCAACCGCTGGGCAACCACTCCGAGCAGTGCGCCAGAAACCATGAAGGGTTCAACGCCCATTTCATCGAGTCGAGCGATCGCACCAGCCGCATCATTAGTGTGCAGAGTGGTCAAAACTAGGTGTCCGGTTAGAGCCGCCTCAAGCGCCGCTTTTGCAGTTTCGCGATCGCGCGTCTCACCCACCAGAATCACATCAGGATCTTGTCGCAAGAACGCCCGCAGGATCATCGCAAAATCCATGCCCTTCTCGCGAATCACCTGCACCTGAGTTAATCCCGCCATCGTGTATTCAATCGGGTCTTCCGCCGTGCTGATGTTTACGCCAGGATCATTGCGTTCAGACAGTGCAGAGTAGAGAGTCGTCGTTTTACCAGACCCAGTAGGTCCGGTGACCAAAATCAGCCCAAACGGTTTTGCCACCATACCTTGAACGATTTTCAGAGTGTCTGGATCGCTAATCAGCTTAACCAGCCCCAGTTGCGTATCGGAATTATCCAGAATCCGCAACACCACTTTTTCGCCATGTTTACTAGGCAGCGTGCTCACCCGAAAGTCAATATTGCGATTGTCAAAGCGACGGCGAATCCGACCATCTTGAGGTAGCCTGCGCTCAGCAATATCTAAGTCAGCCATGATTTTGAAGCGAGCCGTTACTGCCGGAATGATTTTCTTAGGGAACGGCTTATCAAAGGCTTCACGCAGCACCCCATCCCGTCTAAAACGCACTCTCAAAAACTCTTCCTGCGGCTCAATGTGGATGTCTGACACCCCTTCTTGGAGAGCTTTGATCATAATCTTGTTCGCCAGGGCAATTACCGGAGCAGCTTCCGCATCAGCAACGTTCAGATCAGCTTCTGCTTCATCCTGAACATCTTGCAGATCCATGTAGCCTAAGCCTTCTAGATCCGCGTCAATGTCAACTTTTTGATGATCTTCAAGTTTTTTCTGCTTCTCAACCTGCTCATCCAAGTAGCTAGAAATCAGGCGTTGGTAATCTTCATTGGTGATCACTAAACGCTGTAGCGCCAAGCCTTTAGGACGCAGCACCCGGTTTAAATCATCTTGGGCGGTCAAATCATCTGGGTTAACCATTGCCACAAGGATATAGGGCTTTTCTCCCTCTTCCCCTTTAGACAACGGAATCAATTTACGGGCACGGCACATGTCGATCGGAATTAATGTGCCAATCAGCTCGCCAATTTGCCCCGTTGGAATTTGATTAATCTCTGGATCAAGCGATTCGACTCCATAGAGAATCTTTAGCTCGAAAAGCTGTTGCTTTTTGTATTGCCGAATCAAATCTGGGGGAAGCTGTTGCCCGGTCAATAATTCCAAAACATCCAGCAAAGATCTGCCAGACTTTCGGCTATCTATGAGGGCTTGTTTCATCTGTCCGTCATTGACATAGCCAGACTGAACCAGCTTGTTTCCAAACGGTGAAAAGTTATTCTGAACAACGAGCGCTCGACGCGGAGAAGAGGAGTGAGTCATAGCCTGTGGAAGATGAACTCTCTATAAGGTATTCCCAAAACTGTCGAATACGAACGATCAAAGAACACAGATGAATAAAGTTGACCTATCAGCCGCCGCCTCCACAAATTGCTGGGCAGCAGGATCTCGGTCTTTTGACAAATCTTGATTACTCAGATGATAACTTTTGCTGCTGTCTTCGTCAGGTTTTCGTCAGGTTTTGTGATGTTTTTTGAATGAGAGCAAAATTTCTGACTGAGGATCTGTGATTTTTTGGATAGCTTTTGACTAGAATTGACCCGAATCTAGGTGGAAATCGAAATTTTCGCGGTCTAAATTAAGAAAAAACGGCATTTTTACAAAAAATTTGATTATCTTTAGATGAGTTCAAACGGTACGGATTAAGTCAGACTTGTCTAGGGTCTTTTTTTAGGTCTGCTAGATTTCCGCATGGGCTGGGATTTAGAATCAGGGATAATCGCAACACAGTCAGTAATCTTCGTCGCAATTGGAAAGCCCACAATGATGGAAGAAGAAAATCAGATAGAGGAAATGGAAAAGTCCATCGCTAATGCAAACGCTACTTCAGGGGCATCGACCGAGGTGATAGTTGAGGACGCAGCAGCGTTAGGAGGGGAACCGATTCATTCTGCGGAGCAGCAAGGTGTTGAAGCTGAAGTTGCTGAAGCAGGAGTAGGGGTTGATGGAACGCTTGAAGATGCGGATCTGGCAAAGCTGGGTGCGCTACAAGATGAGGTTCAGGCGCTGAAGACTCAACTTGAAGACCGGACTGGACAATATATGCGAATTGCCGCAGATTTTGATAATTACCGGAAGCGAACCCAACGTGAGAAGGAAGAGTTGGAGCAACAGATAAAATGCTCCACGGTGATTGAGATGTTGCCAGTTGTAGATAATTTTGAACGGGCGCGATCGCAAATCAAACCTCAAACTGAGTCAGAAACAACGATTCATAAAAGTTACCAAAGTGTTTATAAGCAACTGGTAGATTGCTTAAAGCGCATCGGAGTTGCACCGATGCGGGCACAGGGATTGGAGTTTGACCCGACCTTGCATGAGGCAGTGATGCGGCAAGCAACCGACGAATATCCCGAAGGAATTGTCATGGAAGAACTACAGCGGGGTTATTTGGTGGGCGATCGCGTGTTGCGCCATGCGCTGGTGAAAGTTGCCGCTCCTTTGGAACCCGTGATACCCTCGGAAGAAGCCGACCAAAATAATTCAGACTAAGAGTTTCCGAGCGCTAACTCTGATTTAGTAATAGATTGGGCGACAACCGCAAGGTTGAGTTTGGTGCTAAGAAGTCTAGGCAGTTAGCGTTAGACAAATTAGCGTTAGACAATATCATTAAGCTTTACTGGCTAGCCGATTTTCACGTTCACCGCATGTACCTTTACTGCCGCCAACCATGGGAAAAGTCATTGGGATCGACCTAGGTACGACAAATAGCTGTGTTGCTGTCTTAGAAGGCGGTCAGCCCGTTGTAATTTCTAACTCCGAGGGCGGACGAACCACTCCAAGTATGGTGGGGTTTGGCAAAGGGGGCGAGCGTTTAGTGGGGCAACTCGCCAAGCGCCAAGCCGTTACCAATGCCGAAAACACCGTCTTTAGTATCAAACGGTTTATCGGTCGGCGGTGGGAGGAAACTGAACAAGAGCGATCGCGCGTTCCTTACAACTGCGTCCGTGGCAAAGACGACACGGTGGATGTCCAAATTCGCGGTAAATTCTATACTCCCCAAGAGATTTCTGCGATGATTT
Organism: Synechococcales cyanobacterium PMM_0083; assembly: GCA_949127665.1. Taxonomy (GTDB): domain Bacteria; phylum Cyanobacteriota; class Cyanobacteriia; order Leptolyngbyales; family Leptolyngbyaceae; genus ULC077BIN1. The sequence goes on along the minus strand of CASBQE010000386.1, from coordinate 8,844 downwards.
TGCAGAAGCTTAAACAGGACGCAGAAAATTACTTGGGTGAAGCGGTTACCCAAGCCGTAATTACCGTTCCTGCCTATTTTAGCGATGCCCAGCGACAAGCCACTAAAGATGCGGGAACCATTGCTGGACTAGAAGTTCTGCGGATTATCAACGAACCCACTGCGGCGGCTCTTGCCTACGGCATGGATAAACAGGATCAAGACCAGTGCGTTTTGGTCTTTGACTTGGGCGGCGGCACCTTTGATGTTTCTATTTTGCAGATGGGGGATGGAGTTTTTGAAGTTAAAGCGACTTCTGGAAACAACCATTTGGGGGGAGATGATTTTGATGATGCGATCGTTCGCTGGATGATTGAAGCCTTCAAATCTGGAGAAACCATCGATCTTTCCGTTGATAAGATGGCGCTTCAACGGCTGAGAGAGGCAGGAGAAAAAGCCAAGATTGAGCTTTCTAGTACTAAAACCACTTCCATAAATCTGCCTTTCATCACCGCCGATGAAACCGGTCCAAAACATTTAGAAACGGAGTTAACTCGCGCTAAATTTGAAGAGCTTGCCAACCAGTTGGTCGAAGGCACCATTCAGCCGACCGAACAAGCGATCAAAGATTCAGATTTAAGCATTACTAATATCGATCGCATCATCTTAGTCGGCGGTTCTACCCGAATTCCGGCAGTTCAAGATGCAATTCGTAAATACTTCAACGATAAAGCACCCGATCGCTCGGTTAACCCCGACGAAGCAGTCGCCCTAGGTGCTGCGATTCAGGCTGGAGTTTTAGGGGGCGAAGTTAAAGATTTGTTGCTGCTGGATGTAACACCTCTTTCCCTAGGGATTGAAACCTTGGGTGAAGTATTTACCAAAATTATCGAGCGCAACACCACGGTTCCCACTAGCAAAACCCAAGTTTTTTCTACCGCAACCGATGGGCAAACTTCAGTCGAAATTCACGCCCTTCAAGGAGAGCGGGCGATGGCGAAAGATAATAAAAGCCTAGGCAAATTTCAACTGCCTGGAATTCCACCTGCGCCTCGTGGAGTGCCTCAAATTGAAGTTGCCTTTGATATTGATGCGAATGGCATTCTAAAGGTGTCTGCTCGTGACAAAGGCACGGGGCGAGAGCAAAGTATTTCCATCTCTAACACGGGTGGCTTGAGCGGCACCGAAATTGAACGGATGCGTCAAGAAGCCGAAGTTTATGCAGATGATGATTCGGCACGGAAGCAGCTAGTTGACCTCAAAAATCAGGCGGATACTTTGTTCTATAGCTATGAGACGACGCTACGAGACAATAGTGAATGGATTACTGAGGAGCTAAAAGCGCAAGGGGAGCAGCGAGTTGAAGAACTGAAAGCTGCGATCGCCATCCCCAATACTACGGTCGATGATATGCAACAGCGATTAGATGCGCTTCAGCAAACCTTATTAGCCGTGGGTGCCTCAGTTTACGCCCGAACAAGCCCTGCTCCTACCGATGAAGTCAATAATACGGGAACCCAAGATGTCACAGTTGAGTATGATCTGAATTCTCACACTGCTTCTATCGACGACGATGATGATGATGATGATGATGATGATTTTGGAGACGATGCCACGATTACCGCAGACTATGAGCCAGTTGACTAGGTTATTTGCAAAAAAGTTGTTTGCGAACAACAAAACTCCGCTGTGTGGCAGCGATCGCCTAAGCGAATAAGCTAAATTTCTTATTTAAGCTAGAAGTTTATTCGCTAAGGTAAAGAGAAGTAGGTTACAAGAAAAAGCAAGTTGCTCAAATCAATGTTGTTTTTAGCCAACTTTTTATTCTTATCGAATTTGAAATTAAAACGCCCAATTCCTCTACTCCTTAGATCAACGTGCTATGGCTGGTGATTACTATGAAACCCTTGGTATTTCTCGCGAAGCAGACAAAGAAGAGCTTAAGCGTGCCTATCGCCGTTTAGCTCGGAAATACCATCCTGATGTTAATAAAGAACCTGGAGCCGAAGAGCGCTTTAAGGAAATTAATCGAGCATACGAAGTCCTCTCCGAGCCAGAACTTCGCTCTCGGTACGATCGCTATGGCGAACAAGGCGTTAGCGCTGGAGCCGCCGGAGCGCAAGATTTTGGTGACTTTGGCGGATTCGCAGCCGACATTTTTGAAAGCTTTTTTAGTGGATTTGGCGGTGCAAGCGGTGCCCAAACTAGTACTCGCAGACGAGGACCGGCTCGCGGTGACGATCTCCGGCTAGATCTAAAATTAGATTTTCGAGATGCAATTTTTGGTGGTGAGAAGGAAATTCGCATTGCCCATTTGGAAAACTGCAACACCTGTGATGGCTCAGGTGCAAAACCTGGAACGCGCCCTCAAACCTGCTCAACCTGTAATGGTGCAGGGCAAGTTCGGCGCGCCGCTCGCACACCCTTCGGCAGCTTTACCCAAGTCTCCGTTTGCCCTACCTGCAATGGGTCTGGGCAAATGATTGAAGACAAATGTGAAACCTGCGGCGGACGAGGACAGCGTCAAGAAACCAAAAAATTAAAAATCACCATTCCAGCCGGGGTAGACAATGGCACCCGCCTCCGGGTAACTGGAGAAGGTGATTCAGGAATGCGGAATGGACCTGCGGGTGATTTATACGTTTACTTATTTGTCGCTGAAGATGCCGAGTTTCATCGCGATGGCATCAATCTGCTATCTGAGCTAAAGATTAGTTACATTCAAGCAATTTTAGGATCTCGCGTTGAAGTAAATACGTTGGATGATAAGCAAGATAAGCTACACGAATTAGTGATTCCAGCCGGAATTCAACCTGGAACGGTACTAAAGCTTGAGGGGAAAGGAGTTCCTAGGCTTGGTAATTCAGTCAGTCGAGGAGATCATTTGATTGCAGTATCCATTGATATCCCCACTAAGATTGCTCCTGAAGAACGAGAATTGCTGGAAAAATTGGCAAAGATTCGGGGCGATCGCACCGAAAAAGGGGGCATTGAGGGGTTTATCGGTAAGGTATTTGGTTCATGAACGACCCAGATAAAACCATTCAGCCGGATGCCCAAATGGATTTACGAGGAACGCCTTGCCCCATCAATTTTGTGCGTACCAAACTGCGGCTAGAGCAACTGGCTCCGGGTGCAGTGCTGGAGGTTTGGCTTGATCCGGGTGAACCCGTTGAGCAAGTGCCTGATAGCCTAGCTATGGAAGGCTACTTGATTGAACAAGTTGAGAATCGAACAGACTATTTTGCATTAAAAGTCCGTCGTCCGCTTGCAAACAGTCCTAATTGAGCTATGAGTTCTGATTTGCAGAATTCATTAGCCTCTCCAGATTTCCAATCTGAAGAGCTTTGGGGCACGGTTGTAGCGGTTCAAGCAAACTATTATCAAGTTAAGCTAGATTCTAAGCAGAACCCAGAAGATAAGGAACTAAAGAATCAGCTTCAAAACCTGATGCCTGATCCCCGGAACCTGGAACCTATGCCTGATGCTCTTCTGTGTACTCGGCGATCGCGCTTAAAAAAACTGGGTCAGCGGGTAATGGTCGGCGATCGCGTGAAAATTGAGGAGCCAGATTGGCAAGGCGGACGAGGTGCAATTAGCGCCGTCTTACCTCGTAAATCCGAGTTAGATCGTCCCCCGATTGCCAATACCGACCAGATTCTGCTGGTGTTTGCCATGTCAGAGCCGACCCTCGATCCCCATCAGCTCACTCGGTTCTTGGTCAAAGCAGAATCTAGCTACTTGCCAATTTGCCTGTGCTTTAGTAAAACCGACTTGGTTAGCGTAGAGGAGCAAGCCCAATGGGAGCAACGAATTCAGCAATGGGGCTATCAGCCAACCTTTATTAGCTTGCATCAGCAAACAGGCTTAGAGGCATTGTTCGATCAATTAAGCGATCGCATTAGCGTTGTAGCGGGTCCATCGGGAGTTGGCAAATCGAGCTTAATCAACCATCTGGTCCCGCTAGTAAAACTGCGTGTTGGTAAAGTTTCAGGAAAACTCACACGAGGACGGCATACAACTCGCCATATAGAGCTGTTTGACCTGCCAGCAGGCGGACTATTGGCAGATACGCCTGGATTTAATCAGCCCGACCTCGATTGCCACCCCAAAGATTTAGCCAATTATTTTCCAGAGACACGACAACGGTTAGCAGATGCCTCTTGCCAATTCAGCGATTGCCTGCATCAAGACGAGCCAGGCTGCGTCGTGCGGGGAAACTGGGAGCGCTATGAGATTTATTTGGTGATGCTGCAAGAGGCGATCGCGCATCAGCAAGCCTGCGATCGGCAAAGTCGTGGAGAAACTAACCTCAAACTTAAAAATCACCATCGGGGCAACCTGACCTATGAACCCAAGCTAGAACCCAAGAAATATCGCCAAATTTCTCGCCGCACCCAGCAACACCAGCTTCAAATCTTGCAAGATGACGAACTTGATTGAGTGCAGAGTGTATGGTGTTCAAAAGCAATACCAACGGATGATTATGTATAAAAAACTACAATACTCGAAGTAAAATTCTGAAAATAGTCATACATTTTCTTGATAACAATCCATGTTGGAGATGCAACACTAAAAATTCTTGGTAATGCCTAAATTTGGACATTACCAAAGAAAAATTCTATGTATTGAGTTGTTATGCAGCTAGGTTCTTAGTGAGGACGTAATCCAAGTCTTAGCTGATATTATTTAAATCTAAACTGTGCTTTGTCAACAATTTAATCATTTAATAGCATCGCTAACCATTAATTTCTTTCTATATAACCATGATGGGTTCTCAAGATTTAGAATCTCAGATCGATCAAATTGTAGATAGGTATGTGAGTCATAGAATGAGGTTCGCAGTAGCAATCTCCTCATAGCAACCCTGTTGCAGGGATGTTCGAGAGCTATTGATTTGCCCGCAAAGTGTAGTAGCCACCCCTGACTAAGACCGTTAGCCTGTTTTTCAGCGCGATCGCCTCGGTCAATCTACAACCTCCATGCCAACGATGCGAGGAGTTCTTGGAAGCGGTTCAGGTTTTCGGGCAGTCCTACCTCCATATCACAACGCTGATGCGTGGCGTTTGATGAGATTCAGCCGATTGAGCGGCGATCGCTTCCAAAAATTGAATAGCAGCATTGGCATCATCAAAGTCATACACAGTAGTATCAAGCAGTGGAGTTTGGCTAGATGGAACCTGATCAAATTTAGTGTCATCTACCTGACCTAAATCAACCACTGCTAGCTGTTTAAAGGTTGGGCTAATTTGTTCGACTACTAACTTCTCGCGCCGAACCGGGACTTTAATTATGCGCGTCTCGATCTCCTTGCGAACAATCACCTCACCAACTTTGCGCCTATGACTATCGATTACCAGACGCTCTTCTAGTAGTGAAATTGTTTCTTCAAACAGTGGCAACTTGCTGGCATCAGATAAACTCTCGATCGTTTCGATTTGCTCTGAATGAGGCTGGCTAGAAACCAATCCTAAATTAGCTTGAGGACTGATTTCATGCAATTCAGCCATGAGTGGCGTTGAATCAGCAGATTGAAGCGACAATTGAGGAGAATTCTCTGTTGAAACAATGGGCAAATTTGCAGGTGATTGATAAATCAACTTAGGTGCTTCTAAAGCAGCCAAATTTTCTAAAGGTCCAAAAAACTGGCTGCCTCCTGGTTGATAACGGGCTGCATCACTTCGTTGTGTCTGATCAACCGCCAAACTTTCACCTTGGTTTTGTAATTGTTTGGCATCAAGATTTTTTCGTTTTAACATTTTATTTAGTTTTCCTCTAATTTTCCTCAATACTGTCCAGGCAGACCGATATATCGCTCTGCCTGGATTACATTAAACCTGAGTTTTCTTGAACGCTACTGACAGTAACATCTAGACGCGCTCAGAGTTGCGGCGAGAGTCTATTCCTTGATCAACAACTGGAGTTCCTTGTGTATCCACATTTAGCTCTTCCCGGCGCAGTGTTTCTTCGGCATTCACGACATCGCGGTCGATTTCTTTTCTGACGCTGACCTCTTCACGAACGAAGGCTTCTTTACGAATGTCAGGAGTTTCTTCGTAAACTTCTACCCGCGCTACTTCACCTTCTTGAAACGCCATGTCACTAGGGGCAACGGCGGTGCCAGCACCCGCAGTGCGTTCAATAACTACACGCTCTTTCTCAATGGGCACAGAAACTTTGGCAGTTTCGGTTTCTACCCGTTTGCCTACTGCAACTTCCCCTGTTTTTGCACGGGTTTTGTTTGCAATCAGACGTTCTTCGTACAGTTTAAGACTTTGGTGATTGGTATCATCCAAATTGTACAAAGAAGAGTCGCGATCGTAGCTATATGTGTCGCGATCGTAGCCCACCGCAGCCACACCAGCATCTAAAGGAGCACCACTTTCTACAGCAGTAGTGCCCGCATCCATCGGACGATAAACATTGCGGACTTGCTCTTCATGCTCATAATCCACGGGTATGTTGCCGTCATATTGAGGCAATGCTTCTGCTTGAGAACGGGTTAGCCCTTCGGCAGTAATCCGGTGTCCTTTGTAGTCAATGCGCGATCGCCCAATAGGCAGCAATACTTTCTTGCCCAAAATCCAAGTGCCAGTGTTGATGATTAAGTAGCGGATTTTACCTGTATCGTCAACTAATAAATCATCCACTGAGCCAATCTTGTCCTTATCGGCGTAAAGATCGTAACCAATGACATCTTGATCATCAAAGTGGGTGCGATAGTCTGGATCAAAGTCTTTAATCTTATGAAGTGGCATAGTCTTACTTCCTGGTTGTGAGGTATTTCTAACAAACTCTTACTTAACCAAGAATAACAACCCAATTCCAGCGGTTCATCTCTCCTAAGCCAGATCAATTTTTACCTCTCAAGTTACGCTCTTAGCACATAACTTCTATCCTGATAGAGTTGCAATTATTTGAAGACTATTCATAGGTTCGCGACCGATTTTTCCACTGTAATAAAAGATATTTCAAGACTACAAATACTGGATCAACAAAACTACAAATACTGGATCAACATCAATTCAAGCTGAACGATATCGAGTGGTTTGCTGAGGTAATTGGTAGCACCTTGAGCTAAAAAGTTTTCGCGATCGCCTGCCATTGCCATTGCAGTCACGACGATCACAGGAAGATGCTGTAGATCCGGCTCACTTCGCAACTGCTTGAGTAAATCTAACCCAGAAATCGTTCGAGATAATTGCACATCCATCAAGATCAAATTAGGGCTAGAGGATCGCACTTGCATCAGAAAATCTTCACCATTGCAAAGCGCTTCCACCTGATAGCCGATCGCTTTCAGGTAGTCTTGCAGCAATGTTGCGCTCACCTGATCATCTTCAACCAGCAAAATCCGCCCTGTTGGCTGTTGGGATGAAGAAGTTTGTGGGTTGAAATCAAGAGGCTGCGATCGTGTAGCTGAGTCTATTGGAACATCTGGCAAAAACAACGTAAATTCACTGCCTGTTCCCAGCACCGATGAGACGGTAATATCACCGCCATGTAGACGTGCCAATTTACGCGTGAGTGCCAGTCCTAAACCAGTTCCATCATAGTTCCGGGTCAGTTGACTATCGAGTTGGCTAAAGGGCTGAAACAGAAGATTGAGCTTGTCGGCAGCAATGCCAATGCCCGTATCGGCAACGGTAAATGAAATTCCCTGCGGCTGTTTACGCACGACTAAAGAAACGGTTCCAGCCGGAGTAAACTTGACTGCGTTGGATAAGAGATTGAGCAACATTTGCTTGAGTCGTCGCTCATCGGCAGTGCAAAATTTAGCGTCCGCATCCAATTGGCTGATTAATTGCAATCCTTGCAGGGTCGCTTGCTCTTGAACCATGGTGAGGCAATAGTGGCAGAGATCATGAGCCGCTAAAACCGTTGGCAGCAGAGTTTCTTGCCCAGCTTCGACTTTTGCCAAATCCAAAATGTCATTGATCAACGTCAGCAAATGTTGACCACTACTATGAATATGATTGATATATTCAAGTTGTTTAGGGCTGAGGCTGCCGAAGACTTCTCGCTGCAACACTTGAGATAAGCCCAGAACGGCATTGAGCGGGGTGCGAAGTTCGTGGCTCATAGTTGCCAAAAACTCGGTTTTGGCGCGATTTGCCGCCTCGGAAACTAATTTTTCTTGTTCTAATTCTTGAGTCCGCTGCTGAACAAGTTGCTCTAGATGTTCATAGCTTTGAGCGTTGTAGAGGGCGATCGCGGTTTGGTCGGCAATGCGATGCAAAAACTGCACTTCTTCAGCAGTAAAAGTGCGATAGCAAGTGGTGGTCTGCAGACCGATCGCCCCAAACAACTTTTCGCGAATGAAGATTGGCGCACACAATACCGATAGTGTTTGACCGTGATTAACCTGAGCTTGCCGTCCCGGTGTTGCCGTCAGTTGAGCCATATCAAAGACGTAGAAAGCGCGACCTTGATTGAAATCTGAGTTGGGATCTGCCAAGTCAGTCCAGTCTGAAGCCGGAAATGTGTAGTTGATCAGTGAGGGAATGGTTGAGTGGGTGAGCCATTCACTCCGGACGCAAATGAGGTCGTTGATAGTGAACATCAACACGCGATCAACTCCAAAGCTTTCGCCCGTGCGATCGACAATTTCTTGCAAAATATGATCCGGGTCTAGGCTGGAGTTAACTGCTTGCCCTAATTGATTCAGCACCTGTTCTCGCTGTGCCTGATGTTGCAACTGGCTAAAGAGTTGTGCTTGCTGAATGGCGATCGCCACTTGCACCGCTAGTTTTTGCACTAAATCGATTTCAAAAGCTTGCCACTGGCGGATCGCAGAACAGTGATGCACGGCTAATATGCCCCAAAGTTGGTCACCTTGCAAAAGCGGCACGACCAGCTTGGCTTT